>DAIOWK010000094.1:0-11253 GCA_036758525.1 Myxococcota bacterium | reverse complement strand
ATCCGCCGTGCCGGAAGAACTCGTGAGTCCCGTGACCTTCGGTATGCACGGAGAAGTTGTGGCGCTTCACGACGCCCGAGGTGCCGCGGCCCTTGGAGGTGGCGACCACGTCGACGATCTGGCCCTGCGCGAAGACGTCTGCCCGAACCGCCTGACCCACCTCGAACTTTGCGGCATCCTCGGCCGAGAGCCGACTCTCTTTCAGGGTTCGCTGGGGGGCTAGGCTGGCTTTCTGGTAGTGCCCCTTCAGGGCCTTCGGCACGTTCTTGGGGCGGCGCGCGCCGAAGCTGAGTTGGAGGGCGGAGTAGCCGTCCTTTTCGGGAGTCTTCTTCTGGACGATCGGATTCGGGCCCGCTTCGAGCACGGTCACCGCGACGCTCTGACCCTGCTCATCGTACAGGCGGGTCATACCGATCTTTCGGCAAAGCAGTTCAATGGCCACAGGAATCCTCGATCCATCTGGCTGGAGGTCCGGAAAAGCGGCCGGCAATATAGGGGGAGCGCATAGGCATGTCGACCCATTCGTATACCGTGACCCTGATCCCCGGCGACGGAATTGGCCCGGAGGTGACCGAGGCCGCAGTGCGGGTCGCAGAAGCCGCCGGGGCGAAGATTCATTGGCAGCTCGTGGAGGCCGGCGCCGAGGTGGTCGCCAAGTACGGCAGCCCGGTCCCCGATCACGTGCTGAACTCCGTCCGAACGAACCGGGTGGCCCTGAAAGGTCCGATCACGACGCCGATCGGCGAGGGTTTCCAGAGCGCCAACGTCACGCTGCGCAAAGCCCTGGATCTCTACGCCTGCGTTCGCCCGGTGAAGAGCGTGCCGGGGGTCGAGACGCCGTTTCGCGACGTGAACCTGATCGTCGTGCGCGAGAACACCGAGGGCCTTTACTCCGGGCTCGAGCACCGGATTGCGCCCGGCATCGTCGAGAGCCTCAAGATCGTGACCGAGCGCGCCTGCACCCGGATCTCGCGCTTCGCATTCGAGCTGGCCGAGCGCATGGGCCGCAAGAAGATCCATGCCATCCACAAAGCGAACATCATGAAGCTCGCCGACGGGCTCTTCCTCGAATGCTCCCGGAAGGTGGCGCGCGAGTACGCGGAGATTGAGTACAAGGAGATGATCATCGACAACTGCGCCATGCAGCTCGTGAAAAATCCTAGGCAGTTCGATGTGCTCCTGCTCGAGAATCTCTACGGAGACATCATCTCCGATCTTTGCGCAGGCCTGGTCGGCGGGCTTGGGGTGGTTCCCGGGAGCAATGTCGGAGACGACTGCGCGGTCTTCGAGGCGGTGCACGGGAGTGCCCCGGACATCGCCGGCAAGCGCATCGCGAACCCGGTAGCGGTGATCCTCTCCCTGGTTGAGATGCTGCGACACCTCGGGGAGGAACGGATCGCGCACACCATTACGCGCGCCGTGCACGCGACGCTCGTCGAACCTGAGCACAGGACGCGAGATCTCGGCGGCACGGCGACCCTCGATGCCATTACGCAGGCGATCATCGATCATCTCGAGTAGCGGGAGTCCCAGGGACCGTTGACCGCACGGCGGCTGACCGCGTTCGCTGCTTTGGCCCTCGGGCTTGCTGCGCTTGGGGGCTTTGTCGTCCTGCGCTTTCACGACGGGCCTTTGGGTCCTCTCCCGGGCGGCGCGCTTGTCCGCGGGGCGCTCTCCGAGGATCAAAAGCCGCGCTGGGAAACCGCCGGGATCGGCGAGACGGTCGAGCTCGAGGTCCGTCCCGGAGCGCCCTGGTCCGTCACGATCTGGGCGGTTGTGTACGAGGGCAACCTCTACATCTCGGCAGACTTTCTGAACCCGATCAAGCGCTGGCCCTATTTCGTGCTCGAGGACCCCTCGGTCGAGGTCCGCGCAGCCGGGCGGCGCTACCGCTGCTCCGCCCTGCGAGTGGAAGACCCGGGGCTCGTCGCCGCGTTGCGCGGGGCCTTCGCCCGAAAGTACGCGCTCCCGCCCGACGGATTCGCGGCGCACGCCGCGGTGTGGTTTTTCCGGCTCGAACCGCGACCGGCGGTGGGGGCGCCGGCCGGCTAGCCTTCGAGGCCGGATCTCCCTGCCCACCCACCCCCTCCGTACGGGGTGGCGTGGGCTCTTTGTGCTTGGAGTCCTCTTGAGCGAAGCGATCCCTCCTCCCGTGCGCGATCTCGCAGACGTGCTGCGCCGTGTGGGTGCGCGCGAAGGCGTCGTCCACTTGACGGGACTGCGCGGCGCCGCGCGGGCGGTGGTGGGCGCCGAGCTCGTGCGCAGCCACGGCGGAAGGCCCGTTCTTTTCCTGGCACCGAGCGCCAAGGCCGCCGATCTCCTGCTCGAGGATCTGCGTACCGTGCTCGGCGAGTTGCCCGCCGAGCGTGGGGGGATCGTGCGTGCGTTTCCCCGCCACGATACGCCCCCCTATGACCGCTTCTCACCCCAGCCGTTCGTCGTCGCCCAGCGCATGGATGTGCTCTACCGCTGGCTCGCAAGCGAAAAGCGGTTCGACTCGCTGGTGCCTCGCCAGAATGCAGCGAGCGAGCCCGGCCCCGTCGTGGTGGCGCCTTGGACGGCACTTGCGCTGCGCGTTCCCTCGCGCGCCGCCGTGCGGGCCCGCACCGTGCACCTTGAGCTCGGGCAGACCCTCGATCGGGATGCCCTCGTAGAGACGCTCAGCGTCGCGGGCTACCTGCGCATGCCGATCGTCGAGGAGCGCGGGGAACTCTCGGTGCGAGGCGGCATCCTCGATGTCTTCCCGCCGCAGCGAGCGCTCCCGGTGCGGATCGAGTTTCTGGGCAACGAGGTCGAGTCGATCCGCGAGTTCGACCCTGCGAGTCAGCGCAGCCAGGGGACGCTTGGCTATGTCGTGGCCGCGCCTCCGCGCGAGCTTCTCGTGACACGCGAGCTTGTGGTCGAGCGGGAGCCGATGCTGCGCGAGCGAGCGCTCGCGCAGCGTGTACCCGAGCGCGCCGTCGACGAGCTGATCGACGCCCTCTTGCGCGGCCACCTCCCGCCGGGCATCGAGGCCTTGGCGCCGCTCCTCCAGCCAGGGGTGGAGACGGTTCTCGACTTCCTGCCCGAGGACACGCTGGTCGTGATCGACGATTTCGCGGCGGGCCGCGAGCGCCTCCTCCGCTACACGGAGGAGCTGCTCGCGGGCTTCGACGCGGTGAGGGGTACCCGGCGCACCGCGGCCACCCCTGAAGAGCTCACGCTCAACGCAGACGCGTTGCTTGCCGCGGTGACCGCGCGTCGCCCCGTCCGCCTCGAGCGCCTCGAGGTGACGGACGTCCTCGAAACCACGGGTGGGGTTCGCTTCAGCCTACGCGCCTTTGGCCACGACGAGCTCGTGCGCGGGCTGGTAAAGGCACGCGCCAGCGAAGCCGCGCTTTCACCCGTGATCGACCGAATTGCGGGATGGCGCGAGGAACGCTTGCGGATCGTGCTGACGGCGCCGCAGCTCTCGGGCGCCGAGCGCTTGCGACAGCTCCTCTCTGAGTACGAAGTCGCCGCTCGCCTCGCGAACGAACCGGCTCCGGTGTGGCGCTGGTCGGCGCCGGGGCGGGTGGAGGTGCGCGTCGCAAATCTGTCCGAGGGCTTTGTGCTGCCCCTCGAGAAACTTGTCGTCGTGACCGAGGAGGAAGTCTTCGGTCCCCGCGAGAAGCGGCGCGCCCGCGCCAGCTGGCGCGAGGGCGCAGCGGTCGAAGGACTTGCGCAGCTCGCACCGGGCGATCCCTTGGTCCACGCCGAGCACGGGATCGGGGTGTACCGCGGCCTTGTGAATCTCGAGCTCGGCCAGGCATCCGGGGAGTTCCTCAGGATCGAGTACGAGGCCGGAGACAAGCTCTTCGTGCCGGTCCATCGCCTGAACCTCGTCCAGCGCTATGTCGGCGCCGATGGCCAGACACCGCGCATCGACCGCCTCGGCGGGGCGACCTGGGCAAGCGTCAAGCAGAAGGTCAGGCGCTCGCTCAAGGACATGGCGACGGAGCTGCTGGCCGTGCACGCAGCCCGAGAACTCGCACCGGGCCACGCCTTCCCGCCGCGCGACCGCCAGCTTGAGGAGTTCGAGGCGGCCTTTCCGCACGAGGAGACCCCCGACCAGCTCGCCGCGATCGACGACGTTCTCGGCGACCTCTCGCGCGAACGCCCGATGGACCGTCTCGTGTGCGGTGACGTCGGCTACGGCAAAACCGAGGTGGCGGTGCGCGCCGCCTTCCGCGTCGCGATGGAGGGCAAACAGGTCGCTGTGCTCGTTCCGACCACGGTCCTCGCTCAGCAGCACGAGGAAACCTTGGGCAAGCGCTTCACAGGCTACCCGGTGCGGATCGAGACGCTCTCCCGCTTCCGCACGCCCAAGCAGACGCGGGCCATCCTCGATGGGTTGTTCGACGGCAGCATCGATCTCGTGATCGGGACGCACCGCCTGCTGCAGAAGGACGTACGCTTTCGCGACCTCGGCCTGCTCGTGGTGGACGAAGAGCACCGCTTTGGAGTCGCCCACAAGGAGCGGATCAAGCAGCTGAAGAAGACGGTGGACGTGCTTACGCTCACCGCGACTCCCATCCCTCGCACGCTCCAGATGGCGTTCACGGGCCTGCGCGAGCTCTCGGTGATCGATACGCCGCCCGCCGAGCGTTTCGCCGTGCGCACTCAGGTCTGCCGCGTCTCCGAATCCCTCGTGCGCGAGGCGATCCTGCGTGAGACAAGGCGCGGCGGGCAGGTCTTCTTCGTACACAACCGCGTGCACACGATCGGACCGGTCGCGGAGATGCTCGCCCGCGTCGTGCCCGAGGCAAAGGTTCTCGTCGCACACGGTCAGATGAGGGAGCATGAGCTCGAAAAGCGAATGCTCGCTTTCTTGCACGGAGAGGCGGACGTACTGCTTTGCACGAGCATCATCGAGAGCGGTCTCGACGTGGCCCGTGCGAACACCATCCTGATCCATCGCGCGGATACCTTCGGGCTTGCCCAGCTTCACCAGCTGCGCGGGCGGGTGGGCCGCAGTCACCACCGCGCCTATTGCTACCTCCTCGTGCCCGATGAAGATGCGCTCTCGCTTGACGCCATGCGCCGGCTCGAGGCGATCCAGGACTTCCATGAACTCGGCTCGGGATTCAAACTCGCGAACATGGATCTTGAGATCCGGGGGGCCGGGAACCTGCTGGGGGGAGAGCAGTCGGGAAACCTCACGGCGCTCGGCTACGAGACCTACATGCAGATGCTGGAGGAAACGATCGAGGAACTGCGCGGCCATGTGCGCGACGCGGAGATCGATCCCGAAATTCGACTTCCCGTCACGGCCAAACTGCCCGAGGACTACGTCCAGGAAGTGTCCCAGCGCCTGGTGCTTTACAAGCGCTTGGCTTCGGCGCGCGAAGACTCCGAGGTGGACCGCATCCGCGACGAAATCCTCGACCGCTATGGTCCGCTCCCGCGGGAGGGCGAAAGCCTGCTGCGGGTGATCCGGCTCAAGATCGCCGCGCGCCGGCTCGGTATCGTGACCCTCGAGGTGCAGCGCGGCGACATCGTCCTCACCGTGGGCCCTTCGGCCAAGATTGACCCGCAGCGGCTCTTGAGCCTGCTCACCCAGGCGGGCGGCGCGATGCGTGTCACACCGGACCACAAAATCTATGCCGCGGCGCCCGGCACGGGCCCAGAGGGGCTCTTCGACGCGGCGGCACGCCTGCTGGCCAATCTCGGGGCCTCCCCCGACGCTCCCGCCCTCAAGTCCGCCGCGACCCCGGCCGATCGGGGGACGCGGAGGGGACGACGATGACTCAGGCTTCGATCAAAGGCTTGGCCTTTCAATCCGTCGCCGAGGACATCCACCGGCTGCGCATGGAGCGGCGCATCCTCGAGGAGGACCTCGAGAGCCTGCTCAAGCCGGGGGACATGGCCCATCTCGACGAGGTCGTCGTACCGAGCCTGTGGTATCCCATCGATGTGTATGGCCGTTGTCTGGATCTCTTGTGCAGCGCGGAGGGGGAGGGTCGCCCAGCCTATCTCGTGACACGTGGGGTGAAGGCCGCGGAGCGCATGATGGCCGTGGGGGCCTACCGACACTTCCTCGCGGCCGCAGACCGCTGGGGCCAGCGCGCAGGCCAGGCCATGGTCCAGCTTGCCTCAGCCATGTACAACTTCATGGAGTGGGTGATCCGCCACGATGACTCCGCGGACGTCTCCACCATCGAAGTGCGGGGCGCCGCAGACTTTCCGGACTCCGCCCGCCACACCGCGCAGGGATTTGTCGAGGTGCTGTTCTCGCGAATCGGTGGGGTGCCGGTGGAGGTCGTCGCGCGCCGGCCCCGGCCCGACTTCGTGACCTACCACATCCGCCGACGCTGACGCTGCCGCCCCTCACGTGCGATGATCTGCGCCATGGCGGACGAAGACCGCGAGGCGCTCCTGCAAGCGCTCCGGGCCCGCGCGCTCCCCGCTTGGTTCGATGACGCCAAGCTCGGTGTGCTGCCGCACTGGGGACCATCCGCGGTACCTGCCTGGGCAGAGCCCATCGGCAACTTCCACGAGGTCGCGAAGGCGCACGGCTGGGAGTACTGGTTCCGCCACGACGCGTACCCCGAGTGGTACTGGAACACCATCCGGATCGAGGACAGTCCGGCCCGCGCGTGGCATGAGGAGACCTTCGGCAAGGACTTCGCGTACGAGCGTTTCGGCCCGATGTTCGACGAGGCCACGCAGCGCTTTCGGCCCGAGGCCTGGGCAGAGCTCTTTGCGGATGCGGGTGTGCGCTACGTCGTTCTGGTCTCGAAGCATCACGACGGCTGGACACTGTGGCCGAGCGCCACTCCAAACCCCTTCATTCCCGGGTGGCATGCGACGCGCGACTTGGTCGGGGAGCTCGGCGCCGCGGTGCGCGCGCGGGGCCTGCGCTATGGCCTCTACTACTCGGGCGGCCTCGACTGGACCTTCGAGCCGGGTCCGATCCGCGACGTGCCGTCCCTCGTGAAGTGCATTCCGCAGAGCGCGCAATACCTAGCGTACGCCAACGCACACTGGCGCGAGCTCATCGCCCGCTACGCGCCCTGCGTGATGTGGAATGACATCGGCTATCCGCGCGATGCCGACCTCGTACAGCTCTTTGCCGACTACTACGCCGCGGTGCCCGACGGCGTTGTGAATGATCGCTTCGTCTTCGGGAAGCAGCCCCACCTCGATTTCAACACGCCCGAGTACTCGGCTTCGGGGGAGGCCTACCCGCGCAAGTGGGAGCTCACGCGGGGCCTCGGCCTTGCGTTTGGTTACAACCGCAACGAGACGCCGGCACACACCCTGTCGCTCCCCGAGCTTGTGCACCTGCTCTGCGACGTCGTCAGCAAAAACGGAAACCTTCTGCTCGGCGTGGGTCCCCTGCCCGACGGCAGTATTCCCGCGCTGCAGCGCGAGCGC
The DNA here is from genome assembly GCA_036758525.1 of Myxococcota bacterium. Classification (GTDB taxonomy): domain Bacteria; phylum Myxococcota_A; class UBA9160; order UBA9160; family UBA9160; genus UBA9160. The sequence continues at coordinate 3,855 of DAIOWK010000094.1, read as the reverse complement.
CTGCTCGGTCTCGGGCGCTGGCTTGCCGCCTGCGGCGAAGCGATCTATGGCACCCGACCCTGGCGGCGCGCAGCGGGTGTCACGAGCGACGGCACACCGGTGCGTTTCACACGAAAAGGCAGCGCGCTGTATGCCCTCGTGCTTGGGCCACCGTCCACGGGCAGGCTGGAAATCGAAGGACTCCCGATTGCTCCTTCGACCCGCGTGACACGCCTTGCGGAGAACGACCCAGGAAGCCCCGCCTTCGCACTGCGGATCGATCCCGCACCCGCGGCGTAAGCCTCGCTCCTCACAAGCCCGCCGAGCCTCGTGTGCGCGCGGTCCTCAGCACCCTGCGAGCGCGGGCTTGTCTTTTGCCGCTGCATGTTCGGGCACGGACTTGTGTGTGAGCCACGCCTCGAGCATGGCGTTCACGCTCTCGGGCGCCTCTTGCTGGACCCAATGCGAGACTCCGGGCAGGTAGCGCAGGGTAAGCTCCCGCACGTAGTTCTCGGTGCCAAAGGTCGTCGCCTTGGTGAGGGCGATATCCTCCTCTCCCCAAATCATGAGGGTCCGCGTCTCGATGCGCGGATAGCCGAGCGCGCGCTGGCGGCGCGCCCCGCCCCCTCGCAAGAGCGCGCGGTAGTAGTTCAGCATGGCCGCAAGGGCTCCCGGTCGCGTCGCGGCTTCCTGGTAGACCCGAACCACGGCGTCGGGAAACTGGCTCTTGTCGACGGCACTGCGCCGGAAGACCTCGCCGATCGCTCGCGCACCGCGCAAGCCGAGGAACTTTTCGGGCAGCCAAGGAATCTGGAAGAACAGCATGTACCAGGAGCGACGCAGCTGCGCCGGGCGACGCAGCTCGCGCTCCGCGCACGCGGGGTGTGGCACGTTCAGGATCACCAGCCCGTCGAGGGGTCGCGTGGCGCGCAGCGCGAAGTACCACGCCACGACGGCACCCCAGTCATGGGCAACGAGGACGGTTGTGCGCGCACCCGAGGCGTCGATCAGGCACGCCACGTCATCGATCAGACGCTCGATTGCGTAGTCTTGCATGCGCCCGGGCCGATCACTCTCGCCGTAGCCCCGAAGATCAGGCGCCCAGGCGCGGTACCCAAGGCGCGCGAGCAGGGGGAGCTGAAAGCGCCAGGAGAACCAGCTCTCGGGAAAGCCATGGAGGCAGAGCGCCAGGCGATCGCCCTCGCCGCACGCGGCGACATGGAAGCGAAGGCCATTGGCGCGAACCTGCTCGTGGCGGATGGTTTGAGCGATCCGCGGCACAACCAGGCTTTTCTGCCCTGCCATCTTCCCCTCGCGCGCGACCTCCCCTGGTCGGCGCGCAGTCTACCGGGGTGCTTCGGTGCGCGCCGCCAGTTGCTAGGCTCGCCGCCGGCGAAAGGAGGAGTCCATGACGCCCGCTGTCTGCCGTTGGGTCGTCCCGCTCGCCCTCACCTTCGCCGTTTCCACGGCCGGGCGCGCCGACGAGCAGCTCGTGGACGGCATCGCCGCCCAGGTCGGCCCCGACGTGGTGCTGGTCTCCGAGGTGAACGAGCTCGCCACCTCGGTCGAAACCCGGGCCCGCGCCGCGGGTGCCACGGACGACGACCTCACCAAGATGAGGGCCGAGATCCTCGACCGCCTGATTGAGCGGCGGCTGCTCGAACAAATGGTGAAGCGGGCCGAGCTGCAGGCCACCGACGCCGAGGTGGACAGCACGATCAAGATCATCGCCAAGGAAAACGGCCTCACGCAGGACCAACTCCGCCAGAGTGTTGAGGCCGGGGGGCTTTCCTACGACGCCTATCGGGAGAAGATCCGCTCCGAAATCCAGCGCACCAAAGTGCTGAACGTGATGGTGCGTTCCCGGGTGAAGGTCGAGGAGCACGAAGTGCGCCAGGCCTACGACGAGCGCTACGCCAAGCAGCCCGACGGCGGGGAGGAGGTGCACCTCCGCCACATCCTCGTCACCTTCGGCGGGGACTCGCGGCGTGACGAGGCGATGGCCTGCGGCCAGGTGCGGGACGCCCTAAGCCACATCCGCGCCGGCGAACCGTTCGAGCAGGTGGCACAGCATCTCTCCGAGATGAATCCCGAACACGGCGGCGACGTGGGCTGGGTCGCGGTGGCATCGCTCGCGGGATGGATGCAAGGGGTCGTCCACAAGCTCGAGCCTGGACAGACGAGCGACCTAATCCGCATGCCCTTTGGCTGCAACCTGCTTCAGGTGGTCGAGCGGCGGGAGTTCAAGAAGAAGTCCTACGAGGAGGTGAAGCCCGAGCTCACCGCCGCGCTCTTTGAGCAGAAGACGGAACAGGAATACGTGAAGTTCATCGACCGCCTGCGCAGCCAAACCTATATCGAGAAGAAGAGTACGCTGGCGAGCGCGGCGAAGACGGAACCCCCCGCTGCCTCGGGCCATGACTTTTCGGAAGGGTCACTCGACGCTCCGTGACCGGCGCCGCCACGCACATTACGATCCGCGGCGCACGCGAGCACAATCTCCGTGGGATCGATGTCTCCATCCCCCGGGACCGCCTCGTCGTGATCACGGGGCTCTCCGGCTCGGGGAAGTCTTCCCTTGCCTTCGACACGATCTACGCCGAAGGGCAGCGCCGCTACGTGGAGTCGCTCTCCGCCTACGCCCGCCAGTTCCTCGAGCAGATGAGCAAGCCCGATGTCGAGTCCATCGACGGGCTCTCGCCGGCGATCTCGATCGAACAACGCACCACGAGCAAGAACCCGCGCTCCACCGTCGGCACGACGACCGAGGTCTACGACTACCTGCGACTCTTGTTTGCGCGCGTCGGCCGGCCGCACTGCTGGTCCTGCGGCAAGCCCATTGCGAGGCAGACCGTTCAGCAGATGACCGACCGGGTCCTGGCCCTGGGCGAGGGTGTGCGCGTACAAGTGCTGGCCCCCATCGTCCGGGACCGCAAGGGGGAGTACAAGAAGGAGCTCGACGCCTTCCGCAAACAGGGCTTTGTGCGTGTCCGGATCGACGGAGAGCTCCGGGAGCTCGCGGACGACATCGTCCTCGCGAAGCAACACAAGCACAATATCGATCTCGTGATCGACCGGCTCCAGGTGAAGGAGTCCGTGCGTTCCCGTATCGCGGAATCGCTGGAGACGGCGGCAAAGCTCGCGGCGGGACTCGTGAAGGTGGACGTGGGGCCGGGACGCGAGGAATGGCTGCTTTCGGAATCAAGTGCCTGCGTGGACTGTGGCATCTCCTTCCCCGAGATCGCCCCGCGCACCTTCTCTTTCAACAGCCCGCACGGCGCTTGCCCGCGCTGTGCTGGTCTTGGAACCCGCGACGAGTTCGACCCCGCCCGCATCGTGCCGGACCCCGAGCGTTCCCTCGGCCGCGGCGCGATCGAACCGTGGGGCGGAAAGCGCATGCCGCGCTACTACGCACAGCTCCTGGCCTCGCTGGCCAAGCATTTCGGAGTGTCGATGGATACGCCCTGGGGTGCGCTCCCGCGCATCGCACAGGAGGGAATCCTGCACGGCACGGGGCGCGCAGAGGTCGAGTTCACCTTTGAACGGGAGGGACGTACGCAGACCGTGCGTCGCCGCTGGGACGGCGTGACAGGTGAACTCGAACGTCGCCACGAGGAAACCGCGAGCGACGCCGTGCGCGAGCAGTTGGCGCGCTACATGAGCCCCCACCCGTGCCCGGATTGTGGTGGCGCGAGGCTGCGTCTCGAAGCGCGCAGCATCCGCCTCGGAGGGCGCGGACTGCACGAAGTCACGGCGCTCTCGATCTCCGAGGCGGCGACCTTTCTCGACAGCCTCGAGCTCTCCTCGTCCGAGCGCACGATCGCCGACCGGGTGCTGCACGAGATCCACGACCGCCTGCGCTTTCTGTGCGACGTG
>DAIOWK010000093.1:0-11402 GCA_036758525.1 Myxococcota bacterium | reverse complement strand
CGCGAGTAGACAACGCCGCCGGCGAGTAGATGGAGATGCCCCGCTCCCCCGGCCGCCACCGAGCGACTGCCATTGAGGACGGGAGCTGACGGCGAAGGGAAGCAGAGCGCTGAAGCGTTGCTCGGCGTCATACGCGGGGCGGCAGCACGAAGGAGTAGAACCCCGAGGTGAGCGGGTGACCGCGGGTGGAGGTTGCGCAGCACGCGGTTGCGAGCCCCGTTTTCTGCTCCAGAAATCGCTAGGCGGTGTTGAGGGCGATTCAATCCAACGCCGCTCTGGGCGTATTGGCGATTCACCCTTCCGAAAGGCCCGCCGCACTTCGCGCCAAGCTGCAGCAAATCCGCACCAAGGGTCTCGGTGGTGCTCACCCTTGCAGAAACGCACACTTAGGCTTCGTCGCAGCCTTGCCGTCTGATTCCATTCAATGCTCTATTCCTTACAAACTTTGCTTTCCACTATGCGATCGGATCTCTCGCACCAGCCGTTGAAACCGTGTCCGTATTCGCAAGCCATCCGGTCCATACCCACCCGCCCGCTCTCATGAGCCTAATTCATCGCGGCGCGGAGACGTACGGGCGACTGCCGAGAGAAGTCTTCTGAGACAAGTGGGCGAAGGGGGCGGGGGCCCGGGGAATCGCCTCCATCCGCCAGCGATCGGAGTCTCTCCCGACTTTTTTCCATCTGGTCCGCAACGCTGCGTGCCTCCGCGGATGGTTCGCGAGACGGACTCCTTGCTACCTCCCCGGCGTCTCCTACGCGCGCTGTTAAGCTGCGGCCTTGCCGACGGTTCTGACAAAAGCTCCGGACCCGCCAGGCGAGTCCCGCACGGAAGGAGTAGTTCTCATGGAGGCACGCCGCTCGACGCCCAGGTCGCGATCGTCACCGGCGGCGGCGCCGGTATCGGCCGCGGAATCGCGCTCGGCCTCGCGCGCGCCGGCGCGAACGTCGTGATCGCGGAGATCGACGCGACGCGCGGGGAGGAAGCAGCTTCGCGCGTACGCGATGTCGGCCGCGAGGCGCTCTTCGTGGCGACCGACGTAATGAAGACCGATCAGATTCGCGGGATGGTCGCCGCAGCTGATGCGCGCTTCGGGCGTGTCGATGTGCTCGTCAACAACGCGGGTGGCGTGACCGCGCGGCGCTTCCTTGAACAGAGCGAGCGAAGCTGGCGTCGTCACATCGACATGAACCTCGTCAGCATGCTCGCCTCGACCCACGCCGCCGCTCCCCTCATGATTCGGAGCGGGCGCGGCGGCGCGATCCTGAACGTGGCGAGCATCGAGGCTTCCCGTGCTGCGCCGATGTTTTCGGTCTACGCCGCATGCAAGGCGGGCATGACCAGCTTCACGCGCACGATGGCAGTCGAGCTTTCGGAGCACGGCATCCGCGTGAACTGCATCGCGCCAGATCGCACCATGACGCCCGGTATCTACGGCCAGCACAGCGGCGCAGTGGACGAAGTGAAGCTACGCGAGCGGTCACCGGAGGAGCGCGACGCCTTCCGCCGCATCATTCCGTTGGGGCGCGAAGGTGTGGTGGAGGAGTGCGCGAACGCTGCCGTATTCCTGTGCTCGCCGCAGTCGGCCTACGTGACCGGAGTAACACTACCCGTCGATGGCGGGACGCGGGCGGCAGGCGGGTGGCTGCGCGCGAAGGAAGGCGACGGGTGGACCCTGTGCGACGGGACTGCGGATCGGTACGTAACGGTGCCGCGACGAGTCGAGAGTAACCGTCGCGCGTAACCACGACTCGGATGCGAGCGCGCCCATCCCCGGGGCTCGCAGCGCGATGATGCCGGGGGCGATGGCCAGCCAAGGCCCCAGGACGCGCGCGAACGCACGGGTCCGGGCTTGCGATTGTTGTGTAGCGGGCACGAAATTGTCACTCCGTCGGTGGACAATTCTCAACATACAGTAATTCGGATGACTCTTTTAACTCGATTGCTTGGCACGCCATAAACAGGAGATACACAGGCGAGCGTCAAATGTGGCGGGTTTGGTTCGAACCAGGATGATTCCATGCCGGGCGGTGGCAGCGCGGAGGTCGGCGTGTTGGAGAATCAAGTCGACCTGCTCCCGGAGAAGACGAGAGAGCGCGCGCGCCGTTCCCCACAAAGCGCTTGAGGAGCGATCTCTTCGCGCTCGTCGCCGCCAGCCGAAGTGCCGCGGGGCGGAACCTCTGGAGCGATCGACCCAGACGTGCTGCGCGCCGTAATGACGGCCCGGGTACTCGAGATGCGCAGCTCGAGGGTTCCGACGCGGAGCGCCGTGCCGCATTCCGGGTGCTCCTGGCCGACCGCCGCATGAGGGTTTCGGCCGATCCCGAGCGCCTATTCCGAGTGGAGGGGTGTTCGAGCTACACCTCGACGGGTCTCGCCCCTCTCCCTTCGCCCCAGCCTTACCGAGACCGCATGTAGACATCCACAAGTTGTCCTGGATAAATCAGACTGTTCTGGGGCTTCCTGAAGCGGAATATGATGGGAAGGACCCGCACATCCACTCGCTCCGTTCGCTGGTTGGAGAGCTCGATCTTCGGGGATACGAGAGGCTGCACGCGGACGAACTCCAGAGGAATCTGAACATCCGTGCCGCGTATAAACATCGTCGCCTCGAGACTCTCGAGATCGTGGAGCTTGGCAATCAAGATTTCGTCAACGTAACAGCGAACGGCTGTGTATTCCTCGCCGGTTCCCATTACGACGATGGGCGCCGGGCTTGCGCTGTAAGACTCAAGCGTTCCCTGTGGTGAGACGTAACTTCCGACGGTGGCGGTGATCGAGAGGACGATGCCGTTAACGGGCGCGCGAATCGTGTACTTGCCGAGAAGCGCGCTCGCGGACGCCGCACCCTTGGCCAGCGCGTTGTACTGGGCCTCCTGGTTGCGGATGTCGTAGCTCCACGCTCCCGCCTTCACGAGGTCGAAGTTTCGCTGTGCGACAGCGAGGTTGGCTCGAGCAAGCTCGGTCGCGTTGATCGCCTGGTCCAGCACCATCTTGCTCACAGAATCTGGCATCGTGTCGGCGGCCTTCTGTTGCTTTTCGCGATCGTCGTCCGCGCTCTTCAGACTTCGTTGCGCCGCCGCGACCTGGGCGCGGGCAACCTCGAGGTTCTCCGACCGGGGCTGCGCGCGGAGCTCCTCGAGCAGGGCGAGGGCCGCTTCTGCCTGGGCCTGCAGTTGCTCGGCGGTGGCACGCTGGATGGAGTCATCCAGCCGGACGAGCGGTGCACCCCGGGTAACCTGGCTCCCCTCATGCACCAGGACTTCGACCACCGTGCTGCCGACCTCCGGATACACGTTGATGTTCTCGCCACTCTCCTGGAGGCTTTCGATGATTCCGTTGGCGTAGACCCCTTGCTCATATGGGTTTGCCGCGGGGGCAAACACCGGGGACAGCGGCTTGGATCGCACGGCGAAGAGGGCCGCGCTAATCACTCCAGCGAGCACACCCACTGCAGCGAGCGCAAAGAGAATCCTATTGCGCACGGGGAACTCGGCCTGCAATCCCGGTGATGCGTCCGTCTTCCATGGTGATCGTCCGGTCGGCGAACTCTGCGATCCGCGCATCGTGGGTGACGATCACGATGCAGCGAGATGCCGAAAGGATTTGGGTGCGGATAAACTCGACGATCCTCCTCCCTGTCTCACCGTCCAGGGAGGCGGTCGGCTCGTCGAAGATCAGGATGTCCGGCTCCGCCACGATCGCCCGGGCGATCGCCACCCGCTGCTGCTCGCCACCGCTCAACTTGATCGGGGGGAGGTCTGCGCGGTTCTCGAGACCGACGATCTTCAGGAATCGAAGTGCGGCTTCCAGGGCCTCGGCCCAGGGTCGGCGCCTCAGGATGAGGGGGATGGCGACGTTCTCCGCGGTCGTCAGCCTTGGAAAGAGGTGGTAGTCCTGGAATACGAAGCCGAGCGTGCGAAGACGGAATTCGGCAAGCTCGTCGTCGTCGAGGCGCCAGATCTCTCGTCCATGGACGACCACGGTGCCGCCGCTGGGACGAAGGATTCCGGAGAGAATGCTAAGGAGCGTCGTCTTGCCGCTCCCGGAGGGTCCCACGATGTAGAGCACCTCGCCGAAGTAGGCCTCGAGACTGACGCCGCGAATGGCATCTGTCCGGGTCGGACCCTCGCCGAACCATTTCACGATTTCGCGCGCTTGGACGGCGGGTTGCGCCAAGTCACCCCCGGAAGATGTCGAAGGGTTCGAGTTGAATTACCTTGCGGATGCCCACGTAGCTCGAGATCCCTGCAATCACGAGGACCATGACAAAGGCCAGGATGAGATTCGTGTAGGTGATGGTGGAGGAATAGTCGGGGAGGCGAACCTTTGCGAGCGCGATCAGGGATGCGCAGAGGCCCAGGCCCAAGCCGTATCCGGTAAGGCTTGTGAGAAGTGCCTGAAACAAGATCACCTGGATAAGATCACGCGCCTTCGCACCGATTGCCTTGAGCGCTCCGAAGCGCTCGAGGTTCTCCAAAATGAACGTGTAGAAGGTTTGACCCGAGATCGAAAGGCCCACCAAGAAGCTGATCACAGTCATGATCAGGATGTTCGTTCCTAGTCCCGTCTTATACACATAAAATTGAGTGATATGGCGTACAAACTCCTTGGCGGTGAGTGCGCGATATCCGAGCCGCGCTACCTCCGCCTGGATCCGTGGGATCTGATCGACGCTCTTCGGTTCGACGAGGACATAGGATAGGGTGAACCGGGCGTTTGGAATGTATACGAGAGCTCGCGTATAGATCGTGTAGAGGGTGGGAATCCCGAAGAGACCGCTCACCGGTGCTTTGGCAAGGCCGACGACCACGCTCCGGTGATCGTTGATCTCGAACACGGTGCCTATGGCCGGCCGTTCCAGTTTGTCGTACTCGGCGTCCCGGACAACAATGAACGCGTTGTCAGAATAGATATTTTCCATGCGTCCTGCGACGAGGGGCAAGCGACCGAAGAGGCTCGCATCGTCGAGACCGATCACGTTTACGGATTGATAAGTTCCGTCTGCGAGCTTCACCAGCGCGGCGCCAGAGTAGAAGGGCACGGCGTACTTGACGCCGTTGATGCTGCGGACGGCGTCAAGAACATAGTCTGGCATCGGAATGCTGTTCGCGACTGTCGTGACCGCAGGATCCATTACCCACATGGCGGCGCCCGTGTTGAGAACGGTCGACGAAGCGCGCTGCAGGATTCCGTCAAACATCGAGATCATCTGCACCATGAGGAACACCGAGAATGTGAGGCCGACGATGAGGGCCGCGAACTTGGCCCGGTCGTTGACGAGCAGCTTGAAGGCCAGGGTGAAAATACTAAGCACGCGGTCTCCTCTTGCCGGAGGACAGGAAGCTGGGATTCGCGGTGGGCGAGAGAGGTCCTACACGTGTGACCAGGGCCGGCCGGAGGGGATGAGAGGAGTGTGCGCTCGCACGTTTGCGCGGTGCCCCACCTGACGCCCGCAAGGCCCGACGGTGGAGCAGGGGCGGGGCGTTCCCCGGGCGAGCGATGTCCCCTGCTCTCGGGCTGCGTGGGCGCAGAGGCGAGCACCGGAGATGATGCAGGGTTGGGCCGGAGCGGGCGCGACGGGGACTTGCTCGGATTCTTGCGACGCCGTTACGAGAGCCTCCAACCCGCGTGGTGATCGTCGACGAGAGAGTGCGCAACGCCATTTTCCCATCAGCGCCCGACCCAAACTCCTGGGGCTTCGTGGGACTGGAACGCAAGAGCTGTGCCGCGATGTCCGGGCCTGGTTGCGCGCAACCACAGAGATTCCTGAGGTAGATTGCCACACTTCACATCGTCAGCGACATTTCGCCCCCATTTGAGGGAGTTGTCTCTTCTCATAACTCGTCCGCTCCATAAATCCTGCTTTCGGCCGCGCTGGGCAGTATCTACGCCGCTTCCTGCCAGACGTAGCGATGGTGGAGACCGCCCACGTGGGGAAGCCCGTGGAGCGGCGGCTTCGGGAGGAGCTCGCAAAGCTGCGGCTGGAGGTGAACGAGGAGAAGACCCGTATCTTGGATGTGGTGGAGGGAGGGAGTTTTGGATTCCTAGGCTTTGAGTTCCGGCGCGTCCGCACTCGTGCAGGCCGCTGGATGCATAACCCTTGGGGTGAAGTGTGCAGGAGCGCGTAGTGCGAGAAATCCGCACGCTGCGTGCGATGAGGCGGGAACTGGAAACAGACTCACGGTGGAGCTCGTGAGGCACTCCCAGAGGAAACGGGGAGTAACAGATAGGATCCACCTACGGAGTACCGCGCCAGCCCCCGACCCTACCAAGGGTCGCAAAAAAGGTCTCTACCGAAAGCGCGAGCAGGTCGGCTTGACCGGTGCACTCGCGTCCAAACCCTAGTCGGCAAGGCGGCGCGTTGCCGTCTCTCCAGACTTGGTACGACTAATTCGTTACCTCCTTGCGCAGGGCGCCGAACTCGGCAGCAAGATTCTCGACTAGATCGTGTAGGTCGGGGACGGCGTCCCAGTCAGCGTTCAACCCCCAGAAGAGACTCCCGTTGTAGCTGAAAAGTGCGATGCCGAGAGCTTGGTTGCGGTAGAGCGGGACAAGCGGATACACCTCGAGCAGAGGCGCTCCGAGTAGGTATACCTGAAACTGCGGACCAGGAACGTTGGTGACGACCACATTAAACGGTCGGATGAGGCTAGCGAGGCGGGCGAACTGGACAAAGATCGTCCGCAGGCCTAACTCGCTGGTTTCCTCCAGGATCTGGACCCCCTGGGCCTGCTTCGACGACTTGAGCTCGCGAGTCGTTTCGATCACGCGCTCAAGTCGCTTTCGCGGATCTCGCTCGTCCAAGGGGAGCCGTGCCGCCACTGTCGCGACGCGATTGCCGAAGGCGCCAGCTTCGCTCTTCGCCCGAATATTCACCGGAATCATGGCGCGGAAGTCGAGCCGCGCAACATCCTCACCTCGCCTGCGCAAGAAGCGCCGCAGCGCACCCGACGTGGTGGCCAACACCACGTCGTTTACAGTCCCTCCGAGCTTATTTTTCACTTCCTTCACATCACGCAGATCGAGACGCAGCCAGTCAAAGCGGCGATGGGGACCGATCGCGACGTTGAGCGAAGTCGGCGAGGCTCGATGGAAGCCTGAGGCGAGGGCCTCGCCGACACCGACGAGCGCGTCACGCGTCGAGCGCGCCGTACGGCCTGGGGCAACCACGGCGTGGCGTGCACGGCGTAGGGCGGTGAGTCCGACTCCGACAGTGCGGCGCATTTCACCGAGCACGAGATCGAAGAAAGCCGGAGCCGGACGCGGTCGCCACCGCTTCGGTCTGGGTACGGTCACCTCAGGGCTCGTGCTCATCGAGGAGGTCATGAGCTCCGCTCCACCGACCCCATCGATCATGCAGTGGTGCGTCTTCGTCATGATAGCGAAGCGATTCCCGGCAATGCCCTCCACGACCCATAGTTCCCAAAGCGGTTTGTTACGGTCGAGCGGGAGGGACATGACGTGGCCGGCGAGGCGCTTGAGCGAGCGTTCGTCGCCCGGAGCGGGCAAACTGAGGTGGCGCAGGTGGTAATTCAGGTTGAAGTGCGGGTCGTCCACCCATACCGGGTGATTCGTGAGTGGGATCCGGGCGAGTCGCTGGCGATAGCGTGGCACGAGTTTCGCCTCGACCAAGGCCCGAATACGATCGATGTCCACGCCGCCTTCGGAGCGGGTGAGTGGTCCGGCATTGAAGATCGCCACGGCGCCCACGTGCATAGGTGCGCTGTCGTCCTCGATCTCGAGGAAGGTGGCGTCAAGGGCCGACAGACGCTCGTAGTGAGGGGTAGCCACAGCTTCTACCAACCCCGACTCTAGCGCAGCATGAGTTATCGATGAAGTATTGGTAGCGGGGGGGGCGCTATGCAACAAGCGAAACGCTCCCACTTGCATCAAGCCGATTGCAGCGTGGGCCATCTGAGCCCGCGCTTGAGGCGAGTGGGACCTGCTGGCCGACCGAACACTTCGCGCACGGGGGCGGCGAGCGGTGCTGCCTCCTGCGCCGCTGCCAGCCCCCGGCCACTCGTTCTAAGGCGGGAGCGTGCAGCGCGATCGCTTGCTCTTCAGCAAAGAGCGCTAAGCTTCCTCTAAAGCAACATCCGAGAGGGGGAGTGGACTACCCGGCGATGATCGTCGTCCCTCCTGCGCCTCTTAGTGCACGCTCCACTCCGCCGAGCGGTGCGATCACACAGGGGCGGCCCGTCGCCTCCGTAAACTCCACAGCGGCCTCCACCTTGGGTCCCATGGATCCGGGTGCGAACTCACCTCGCGCGAGGCGCACCCGCGCCTCGCCGCATGCAAGCCGAGAGAGTGCACGCTGCTGCGCACCGCCGAAGCCCTCAAAGGCGTTGTCTACATCCGTCACGAAGACCAGTCTTCGTGCATCGAGTCGGCGGGCGAGAAGAGACGCCACCCAGTCCTTATCCACCACCGCGGCAGCCGGCGCACGCCCGCCCGCGCGCCGAGCGAGCGGAATGCCACCGCCGCCACCCGCGACGACGTGATGGTGCGTCAGCAACTCCGCAATCGCAGCCTCCTCGAGCAAGGACACGGGGCGCGGGGACGCAACCACGCGGCGGAAACCACTGCCGTCCGGGGTGCGAACGCTCGTGACGTCTGCGGGTGCTGCGCTGAAGACGCCGCCGATCGGCTTCGTGGGCGTGGCGAACGCCGGATCGTCCTCAGCCACGACCACACGGGTCACAAGGGCCGCGCAGGGGATGCCGAGGCGGGCCTCCAGCGCCTCCGTGAGCAGGTCGCCGAGTTCGCCCTGGGTCTGCGCTACGTGCACATCGAGACTTCCGGGATCACCGAAGGCGGATGCGAGGAGAAGTCGGCCGACCTGCGGGCCGTTGCCGTGGGCCACGAGCAGCCGCGCGCCCTCCCGGGCGAGAACGGACAGCTCGCTCGCCGCCGAGGCAATTACCACACGCTCATCCGCGAACGTCAGCGCGCCGCGCGGCGGGGAGATTGCATTCCTACGGAGCCCGATGACCAGGAGATCCACGCTCATCCGGTTGTCTCTCCATCGGCGGTGGGAACTGCACGCGCGAGAAAGGCGTCGACGATTCCACCCAGTGTGGGTTCGCCTGCGTCTGCGTACTCGTAGCGAGCACGCACGACTGGGGTGTGGAGGTGCATAATCGCTGTCAGGTTGATCGGGGTCGCCGCCACAACGACATCGACGTCCGCTGCATTGATGGTGTCGCGCAGCGCGGCAATCTGCGTCGAATCGTAGCCGACCGCTGGCAGCACCGGTCCGAGATGCGGGTACTGCGCGAAAACCGCGCGTAGTGCTGGCGCGGCGTATGGTCGAGGGTCCACGATTTCTGCGACGCCAGCACGTGTCGCTGCAACAAATCCTGCGCCATACGACATCGATCCATGAGTCAGAGTGGGGCCGTCCTCGACGACGAGTACCCGTCGTCCGCGCACCACGTCTGGGTTGTCGAGGCGGACGGGTGACGCCGCCCGCACGACGGTAGCACACGGGTTCACCGCGCGGGCCTCATCGACCACGCGCTCTATGTCGGCGACCGACGCAACATCTGTCTTGGCAATCACCACAACGTCTGCCATCCGCAGGACCGCCTCCCCCGGGTGGTAGTGCGTGGCGTGCCCTGGACGAAGCGCGTCGGTGAGAACGACATGGAGGTCGGGCCGCAAGAACGGAAAATCATTGTTCCCGCCATCCCACACAAGGACGTCGGCCTCCGCCTGAGCGGCCGTCAGGATCGCTGCGTAGTCCACACCCGCGAACACCACGTTTCCGGCCGCCAGGTGCGGTTCGTATTCCTCGCGCTCCTCGAGCGTGCACGCGGCGGCCTCGAGATCGGCAAGGCTGGCAAAGCGTTGCACTCGTTCGAGCTTGAGATCGCCGTAGGGCATGGGGTGACGCAGTACGGCGATGCGCAAACCCCGCGAGCGGAGCCGGCGCCCGAGCCAGCGCGCGGTCTGCGATTTGCCGCAGCCCGTGCGGACCGCCGAGATCGCGATGACCGGTCGCTGTGCGCGAAGCATCGTCCGGTTGGGGCCGAGCAGTACGAAGTCAGCGCCGGTCGCAAGGGCACGCGACGCGCGGTGCATGACTTCTTCGTGGGAGAGATCGCTGTACGCGAACACCACCTCCGATACCCCCTCGCGCCGGCAGATGGCCTCGAGGTTTATCTCTTCCTCAATCGGGATGCCGTCGGGATAGAGCGGGCCGGCGAGGGACGGCGGGTAGCGGCGGCCTGCGATGCCCGGGATCTGCGCAGCGGTGAAGGCGACGACACGGACATCCGGGTCACCGCGATAGACGACGTTGAAGTCGTGAAAATCGCGTCCTGCGGCCCCGAGGATGAGGACACGGCGCGGCATCAGGCGCGTCCGCTCCCAACCCACAAGCCCCATGTCCCTTCTCTCTGTCACGGGCCAAAGATGCACGGGTCACGGGCGCCGCGCATCCCTCCCGACGCCTCGGGGTCTCGAGGCCGACCGTCCGCAAGCTGAGGGCGGAGGTGGAGAAAAGGGTCCCCAGCGGAGGCGTACCCGCGGAAGCGATCGCACGTCCTGGGGCCACCATGCGAGGCTATCGACCACATCCGTGGGTCGATTCGGGTGCCTGAGGCCTGGAGAAAATCGAACGCTTCACGCCACCCTGACCTGCCTCGGTTCTTCGGACCATTCACAATGAGAGAGCCGAGCCTATTCCTGGGTTGATCTGTTCCCTTCCTGTCTCACCTCTCCAGGCCTGAACGGCCCGGAGAGGTGTGCGATAGCCAAGGCTGCTGTGCGGTCGGTGTTCGTTGTAGCGACGCCGATACTCCTCGATGACCAGCGCAGCTTCCGTCCTACCAGCGGTAGAAGGTCTGCTCGCTGATCCCATGCTGGCGGCACACCTCCACCGCGCTCGCACTGCTGGCCTCGGCCTCCCGCAGGATCCGGATAATCTGCTCTTCCTTGAACCTCGTCTTGCGCACCGAATCTCCTCTCGGGCTCGGGAGATTCTCGCATAGTGCGTGGTCCGAAATTCCTAGAGCAGGTCAACCCGATGGATCAGCGAGGCGACTCCAGGACGTTCTCGACGCGAATCGCCCGCCCAGTGACCGAGATCCCGCTGCTGGTCAAGCCTGACTTCACGGGCTCCGAACGGTCGATGCTGACAGGCATTACGCCCGAGGACAGCGTCACAATCCCGTTGGGGACGCCATCCTCACGCTTTCCTCAAGATCAGATTCCTCTCCGCGAGGCGTTCGCACGCGGTCGGGCGTAAGCGCGGCGACACCCGTGTATCCCCGCGCCCTCTTTTTCTCAGCGTCCGACCAGTTTCTGCAAGTGTTCCGGGTACCGAGCTCCTTGCACCATGATTTTTGAGACGGCGCTGTCGATGTTGCGGAGTTCGTCAGGTGCCAATTCGAGGATG
>DAIOWK010000092.1:0-11413 GCA_036758525.1 Myxococcota bacterium | reverse complement strand
CGTTGTGCTTGATCCCGAACTTCGAGAGTTTGCGGGAGAGCATCTCCGAGGTCTCAATCGAGATCGTGCCGACCAAAATCGGTTGCCCGGTGGCATGTCGCTCTTTGATCTCCTCCACCACGGCATCGAATTTCTCGGGCTTGGTCTTGTACACGACGTCCGAAAGATCTTCGCGGATCATCGGCCGGTTGGTGGGGATCACGACCACGTCGAGGTCATAAATCTTCGCGAACTCCGGAGCCTCTGTGTCGGCGGTACCGGTCATCCCACCCACCTTCTGGTACATCCGGAAGAAGTTCTGAAAGGTGACGGTGGCGAGGGTCTGGTTCTCGTTCTGGACCGTGATCCCCTCCTTGGCCTCGACCGCCTGGTGGAGTCCGTCCGACCAACGCCGGCCGGGCATCAAGCGGCCGGTGAATTCGTCGACGATGACCACCTCCTTCTTCCCGCCGTCCGCGCGGACCACATAGTCGACGTCGAGTTTCTTCAGGGTATGGGCGATCAGCGCCTGGTGGACCGCGTGGAGCACCGGCAGCATCGAGGGGTCGTAGAGATTCTCGACGCCGAGCATCTTCTCGACCTTGTGCACACCTTCCTCGGTGAGCGTCGCGCTGTGCGCCTTCTCATCCACCCAATAGTCGCCGGTCTCCTCGAGACCCTTGTTGTGGTCCCCCTTGGTCCCGGACGCGAGGCGCGGGATCACGCGGTTTGCGATGCCATAGAGCGACGTGTTGTCTTCGGACGGGCCACTGATGATGAGGGGCGTACGCGCTTCGTCGATCAGGATCGAGTCGACCTCGTCCACGATGGCGTAGCAGAGATCGCGTTGCACGCAGTGCTCGAGCGAGACTTTCATGTTGTCCCGCAGGTAGTCGAAACCAAGCTCGTTGTTGGTGGCGTAGGTGATGTCGGAGCCGTACGCCTCGCGCCGCTCGGCGTCGCTCAAATCATGGACAATCACGCCCACGCTAAGACCCAGGAAGCGGTGCACTTCCCCCATCCATTGGGAGTCCCGCCGTGCCAGGTAGTCGTTCACCGTGACAATGTGCACGCCCTTGCCCGCGAGGGCGTTCAGATAGGAGGGCAAGGTGGCGACGAGTGTCTTCCCTTCGCCGGTCTTCATCTCTCCGATCTTGCCTTCGTGGAGAACCACACCACCGATCAGCTGCACATCAAAATGACGCTGCCCGAGGGTGCGCTTGGCCGCTTCGCGGACCGTTGCAAAGGCTTCGGGCAAGAGCGCATCGAGTGTCTCGCCCTGGGCCACGCGCTGCTTGAACGCCGCCGTACACCCGCGCAGCGCCTCGTCGGAGAGCTTCACGACGGAGGGCTCGAGCTTGTTGATCCGCTCGACCAAGGGAACGATGCGCCTTAGCTCGCGGTCGTTCTTGGTGCCGATCAGCGTGCGCAGAATAGAGGGCATCGAAGGCGCGTTTTCTCCCGAACGGGGCGCTATGAGGGGCGCAGCGTACCCGAGCCCCTCGGGGCGGGCAATCGCTCGGTACTGCGGCTACGACTTCGTAGGAAGCGCGACGCGCAGAACGAGCTTACCGATCTGGATCTCGTCCCCATCCTTCACGCGAATGTGATGCCCGCGCGTGCCGTTCACAAGCGTACCATTGGTGCTTCCCAGGTCTTGCACGAAGAAGTGCTCCCCATCAAAGCCGATGGCCGCATGGGCGCGTGAAATCGTGGGCTCGGCGATCACCAGGTCCGCACCGCGTCCCCGGCCGACCACGACCCATTCCCGATCGATCGGCCACTCAAGGCCCTCGTAGAAGCCTCGCAAGACGTGTACGACCCCTCCGGGAGGCACGGGGCCCCGGCACTCCGGGCTCTTCGACGGGGTGTCCATCGCCGGCTAGATCGGATGACCGCCCCGGGGGCTTTACCCGCGCCGTCTCCTTCTCGTTTTCTCCGCGGCCGAGAGGAGCTCCCTTGCATGGAGCCGGGTCGTCTCGCTGACCTCCTCGCCTCCGGCCATGCGCGCAATCTCCTCCACCCGCTCCGCGGGCGAGAGGCGCTCCACCTCGACGCACGAACGACCCGCCCGCTCGCGCTTGGTGACGCGGAAGTGCGTGTGTCCGCGGGCTGCGATCTGCGGCAGATGGGTGATACAAAGGACTTGGTGCTCGCTCGCGAGTTCGGAGAGCACGCGGCCCACGCGGTCCGCGGCGCGCCCGCCGATTCCCGCATCCACCTCGTCGAAGACGAGGACCATCCCCGGACCGGTGCGGCGCAGCACGTTCTTGAGTGCGAGAAAGACCCGCGAGAGCTCGCCGCCAGAGGCGACGCGGCGGAGAGGCCGGGGCGCCTCGCCGGGGCTTGCGCTGAAGCGAAACTCGGGCAGCTCCGCCCCGCCGGCACCGCAGGGAAGGGAAGGCGGGGCTTCCACAGGGTGGAGGGCGATCTCAATTCGCGCTCTCGGCATCCCAAGCTCCGCGAGCGCGGTCTCGAGGGCAATGCAGAGGCGCTCTGCAGTACGGGTCCGACCCGCCGAAAGCTTGGCGGAAGACGCGGCAAGGCTGGTCACCAGGCGCGTGCGCTCGCGCGCAAGCTCGGCCGCCCGCTCGTCGGCACCCGCGACCGCTGCAAGCTCTTCCGCGGTGCGGTCACGGAACGCCAGCACCTCCTCCTCCGTGCTGCCGTACTTGCGCCGCAGCGCCTCGAGCTGTGAGAGTCGAGCTTCGAGTTGTGTAAGGCGCCCCGCATCGTCCTCGATCGACGCCGCATAGCGCTCGAGCTCCACCGCAGCGTCGGCGGCTTCGCTCTGGAGGGTGCGCAGGCGCTCGCCCACCGGCCGCAGGGTCGAGTCGAGACGCGCCGCGGCCTCGACCCGCCGAGCGGCCTCGGCGAGGAGATCCGCGGAACCCTTCGCCTCGGCTTGCGTCGGATCGCCCACCAGGCAAGCCGCCGCTGCGCCGGCCTCGGCGCGCAGACGCTCGGCATGGGCAAGACGCGCCCGCTCCGAGGTCAGGTTTGCAGTCTCGCCGGGAGTGAGCTTCGCCTCGTCGATCTCGTGGACCTGGAAGGCGAGGAAATCGCGACGGCGCTCCCGTTCGGCCATGGCACTCGCGAGTCTCGCCATCTCCCCATCGAGCTCGCGCAGGCCCGCGAACTCGGCGGCGACCTCCGTGCGCAGCGGGAGAAGCTCGCCGTACGCATCGAGCAAGCGACCGTGGCTCTCGGGACGCAGCAACTCCTGGGACTCGTGCTGGCTCGAGATCTCGATGCGTCCGGCAAAGAGCTCGCCCAAGGCTGAGACAGGCACGAGCTGCCCTGCAAGCTGGGCGCGGCTGCGTCCACCCTCGGAGAGTGTGCGGCGAACCACAAGGCTATGGTCGTCGGTCCCGATTCCACGCAGCAGAAGCTCGGCTTCAAGCTCGGCCAGTGCCTCGGTCCCGAAAACGGCTTCGACGACTGCCTCGCGCGCGCCCTCGCGCAGGGATTCCGCCGAGCCGCGGGCGCCGGCGACCAGAGCGAGGGCACCGAGCACAACGGACTTCCCCGCTCCAGTTTCACCGGTGATTACGTTGAGACCCGGAGCGAACTCGAGGTCCACGCTCTCCACGAGCGCTAGGCCTTCGATCCGCAGGGTCTCGATCACCGCGTTCCCCAGTGGAACTTCTCGCGCAGGATCTCGAAGCGGCTGCGGAAGGGAGAGGCGATGAGCCGAACCGGGTGGTCGCTGCGGCGCACCGCAACGATGTCCCCTTCACGCAGCTCAATGCCTTCCTGGCCATCGACGGTGAGCTGGACCTCGTTGCGAGAGCGCACACAGATCTCGATCTGTGAGCTGTGGGGCAGGACAAGGGGGCGTTGTGTCAGGGTGTGGGGACAGATCGGAGTGAGCAGGAAGGCTTCGAGCTCCGGGAGCACGATGGGGCCACCCGCCGACAGGGAGTACGCCGTCGAGCCCGTGGGGGTAGCGACGATGAGTCCGTCGGCGTGGTAGGTGGTGACCTGGCTCCCGCCTGCCCTCGTCTCGAGGTCAATCATACGTGCCAGATCGGCCTTGGTCAGAACCGCGTCGTTTAGGGCGAGAAATCGCCCAAGTTCTGCGCGATCACGCAGGGCCCGGACATCCAGGCGCATGCGGGGTTCCACCCGAACCTGCCCGGCCAACACCCGTTCGAGTGCGGCAAAGAGCTCGTCCAGAGTGATCTCGGTGAGGAAGCCGAGCGTGCCCAGGTTGACGCCCAGGATGGGAACGGGCCGGTCGCTCACCGCACGTGCCACGGAAAGCAGCGTTCCATCGCCCCCGAGCACGATCACGAGATCGACCTGACCCGCGAGGAGAGCGCGCGCCTGCGAGGGTTCGCCCGTCACCTCCCCTACCTCTTCATCGGCGATGACGCGCAGCCCGCGCTGCTGGAGCCACTTCACGAGGCCGCGGACCGCGCCGGCGGCTTGGGGCTGGCTCGGCTTCAGGCAGACGCCCACCGCTCGGATGGGATGGAACGCCTCGTCCGGTGTGGGGGTCCGGGTCTCGCTCGCCATGGGCGCCTCGTCGGGGGGGTAGAGCGTGGATAACAGACGGCCTCGGCCGGCTCAAGGCGGTACCCTTGAAAGATGAGCTCTTCTGACTCGCTCGATCTCTTCGGGCCGTCCCCGCCGCCGCATCGCGCACCAAGAGCTCCCTCTCCCCTCGCGGATCGCATGCGCCCGCGAGACCTCGACGAGGTCGTGGGACAAGAGCACCTCGTGGGACCTGCGGGACCGCTGCGCGCGCTGGCGGCGAGCGGCGCCCTCCCCTCTCTCATCCTTTGGGGCCCGCCAGGCACCGGGAAGACGACCCTTGCCCGGCTCTTGGCCGAGGCACCGAACGCACTGTTCGTGCCGCACTCTGCGGTCACCATCGGCGTGAAGGAAATCCGGGAGTTGGTCGAGCGCGCCGCCCGGGAGGCCCGGACCGGAAGGCGCACGGTGCTCTTCCTCGACGAGATCCACCGCTTTAATCGCGCCCAACAGGACGTCCTCCTGCCCCACGTGGAGAGCGGTACGATCACGCTGATTGGCGCCACAACCGAGAATCCCTCGTTCGAGGTGAACGCGGCGTTGCTCTCGCGCTGTCGCGTCTTCACGCTGCGCAGGCTCGAGCCCCCCGCGCTCGCCGCGCTCGTGCGCCGCGCGGGCGCAGATAGGGAACGGGGCCTTGGCGCAGAGGGGGTATTGCTCTCCGAAGACGCGGTCGCGGCGATCGCCGAAACCGCAGACGGTGACGCAAGACGCGCGCTCAACTTGCTCGAGGCGGCCTCCGCGCTCCACAAGACCCAATCGGCTGCGGGGCGTGCGCTCTCGGTCGAGACCGTGGCCCAGGCCGCCGGCGCCCGGGTCCTCGCCCATGATCGAGATCGCGAGGATCACTACAACGTGGTGTCCGCGCTGATCAAATGCCTGCGCGCAAGCGATCCGGATGCGGCGCTCTATTACATGGCGCGCATGCTTGCGGCGGGAGAGGACCCGCTCTTCGTCGCACGGCGTCTTGTGATTTTTGCGTCGGAGGACGTCGGGAATGCGGACCCGAGCGCCCTTGGTGTCTCGCTCGCAGCATTCCAGGCTGTCGAGCGCATCGGACTGCCCGAGGGACGCATTCCCCTGGCCCAAGCCGTGACCTACCTCGCCTGCGCTCCCAAGAGCAACGCCGCCTATCTGGCGGGTGAGCGCGCGGCGCACGCCGCGCTCTCCCACGGTTCGCTCCCGGTTCCCCTGCACCTGCGCAATGCACCAACGCCGCTGATGAAGGGCCTCGGTTACGGGCGCGACTATCGCTACCCGCACGACGTGGAGGGGCGATTTGTTGCGGATCCGAATCTGCCGGAGACTCTCGCAGGCGCCCGCTTCTATGAGCCGACGACAGAAGGTGCGGAAGGCGTGCTGGCCGAGCGCCTTGAAAAGTGGAGAACCCTACGGGAGGCGGCGCAGAAGGAGGGAAAGCAGCGCGGCTAGCGCCGCCTAAACGCCGGAAGCCACCTCGGTCCGGTTTCTGCCTCCCGCCTTCGCCGAGTAGAGCGCTTCATCGGCTGCGCTCACCAGCTCGTCGGGCCGCGCCATTTGTGCCATGAACTCGGCCACACCAATACTCACCGTGGTTCGTATCCGCTTGCCATCCGGCGCCTCGAGCGCCGTGTGTTCCAGGGATTGACGCCAGCGTTCGGCCAAGCTCACGGCTCCCACACGATCGGTCTGCGGGAGAATCACCAAAAACTCCTCGCCCCCGAAGCGTCCCGCCACGTCGGTGGCGCGCAGCAGGCTTCGCAGGAGATCGGAAACCCGGCGCAGCACGGTATCGCCCACGGGATGGCCGAAGCGATCATTCACCCGCTTGAAGTGATCGAGGTCCGCCATCATGACGGTCAGCGGCAGCCGATAGCGGCGCGCGCGCAGCACCTCAATCGCCAGGACCTCGGTCACATATCGGCGCGAGCGCAGGCCCGTCACCGCGTCCGTCATGGACTCCTTGGCGAGGATCTGGTTTTTGTCGCGGAGTTCATTCTGCAGGCGCTTGATCTTGAGGTGAAGTCGCAGGCGCGCGATCAGCTCCGCAGGGTGGCAGGGCTTCGTCACGGTATCGCAAGCGCCGTCCTCGAGGAGCCGCACCTTGCGATCGGTGTCCGCGGAGGCCGTGAGGAAGAGGAAGGGAATCTCTCCCGCACTCGAGCGCAGGTCACGCACGCGCAGAAGCTTCTCGCCGTCGAGGCCCGGCATCTCGAGGTCACACAACACGACGTCGACCGTCTCTGCGAGGAGAAGCCGCAGGCCTGCGAGCCCGTCCGCCGCCTCGAGGATTCGATCGAATAGGCCTGCGGGCTCCAGCGCGCGACGAATCTCGGCGCGCTGCAGGTCCGAGTCTTCGATCACGAGGATGGTGGCCATTTCGTGAGATCCTCGATGCGAGAGGGCTCTGGCCCTCGCGCAACGGCCTCGTGCCCAACGCCTGCCTTATCGGCGTTTTCCAGCGGTACTCGACGGGGTTTTTGCGGCCCCGACCTTACCCCCGGGGAAGGGCGTCTGGGGGCCCGCCGATCGTGCGGCTTCTGGCTCGAGGCCTATTGACCGCCGTCGGCCTCGTCCCCCGGCGCGAGGCGCTCCGCCATGGACCGCAAGAGACGGATCCCAATCGCCGGGTGGCCGGTCACGAACTCTTCCAGCTCGGCTGCATTGAACATGCAGGCGTGTACAGGTCCCTCGGCACAAAGCGATGCAGTGCGGGCAAGTCCGGTGAGGGTCGATACTTCCCCTAGAAATGCCCCCTCCCGCTCGATCCTGGCGATCGCCCTTCCCGCTCGCTCCACCCGCACCTTCCCGCGCAAGAGCAGGAAGGCGTGGTAGGACTGCTCGCCCTCCCTGCAGATCTCCTCGCCATCTTCGAAGGCCACGAAGTAGCCGTCGAAGCCGCGCTCGCGGCAGATCGACGAGAGCAGCGGATCCACGAGGGAATCGACGAGGGCACTCGCGTCCGCCGCCCCGAGGCTGCGGCGACGCTGGGCGGCGAGGGTCGTGCCGCCGCTCGGGTCGGCCAGAAAGCCCCGCACGCGGGCCAGCACCTCGGCTGCGCTGCCGGGCCGCCCGGAGCGCTCGATCACAAGCAGGCTCATGATCAGATCCTCCAGTGCGGGCGAGCAGTAGATGCGGAACTGCGACGCGGGGGGAAGACCGTAGGTCGCGCCGCTCTGGGCATCGCGAACGAGGCGCGGTCGTTCGGAGAGGGGGATCCCTGTCAGCATGGACCAGGCCGTGGCGCCTACCCCATAGAGATCGGTGCGCACGTCGTAGAGCTCGAAATCCTCCTCTCTTTGCTCGGGTGCTTGGTAGCCCGGTGTACCGAGCGCACAGCGCAGCGCGCCTCGCCGGATCCGCGTCGCCTGAGAGACACCAAAATCCGTCAGTACGTACCGCTCTCTGGCGTCTCTCAGCACGTTCGCGGGTTTCACGTCCAAGTGGAGAATCGACGCGCGATGCGCCGCGACGAGCGCTGAGAGGAGGTCGTGGAGAAGACGCCAGACCGCGGGCTCCGCCAACGTCGCGCCGCGGCCCAGCACCTCACGCAGATCGCCCGCTCGGAAGTGCTCGATCGCGACAAACGGAAACTCGCCCTCGAGGCTCCAGTCGTAGACACGCGGAATTCGCTCGTGGCGCAGCGCAAGGAGTGAAGAGAGCTCGCGCTTCAGAAGATCCAGGTGATCCCGGGCACGGGTCGGGCCGAGGATCTTGACCGCCACCGCCTCGGGCGGCGCATCGCTCGCCTCCGCGGTCGCATCGAGGCAGCGCGCGAAGTACACGGCCCCGAAGGCGCCCTTCGAGAGGCGCTTGATCAGGCGATAGCGGTAGCGCCCAGCGAGTTCCGTACCGTAGCCGGGAAGGGACGAGCGCCCGGCCGCCCCGCCTCTTTCCGGTGTCGCCGTCAGGATGGGTGTCGAAGAAGCCACAAACGTCCTGAGGGATTCCCCTTGCGTCTTATCGCCAGCGCCGCGCAAGCGCGGCCTCTCTTAGAGCGGACAATCCGGCCATCGCCTTGATCGAGCGCTCGGCCCAAGTCGCCGCTTCCGGGAAACAGGGCCCCACCCCCCAGAAAGCCTTTGCAGAGCGCGAAGACTCCCCGCCCCTGCGGGATTCGGTCGGGCTTGCGGACGCCCAAGGAAGGCTAGGACTGCGCCGCCGCTTCTTCCCGGCGCTCCGGGGGCAAGGAGGTCGGCTGCGGGGGAGTTCCTTGGGTCGCGGCGAGGGCGAGCCCGGTCCTAGCGCCTCCGGGGCGCTTTGGGCCCTCCCGCGGCCAAAGACGCCCCTGCCCTCGGAACTCTTGACTGGCATAGTATGTAGTGTTACTAGTCACAACATATTACAAGGAGATCGCGATGGCGTCCCGTTTCCGTGCGCTCGCCCGCAGCTGGGTCGGTCCCCGCAGGCAAAGCTTCGAGCTCCGAACCGGGGGAGCCCGCTGGGGAAAACCCGCTGGTCGCCAAGGCTACCGTGCGCTTCGGGTCGTCGAGGTCATTCAAGAAACCCCGAGCGTCAAGAGTTTCGTGCTCGAGCCCGCCGACTCCAACCGTGCCCCTCTCCTCTACCGCGCCGGCCAGCATTTGATCGTGGTCGTAGACGTGGACGGCGCTTCACACCGCCGCTGCTACTCGTTCTCGACGAGTCCGCTCTCCGGCGATCGGCCGGCAATCACGGTGAAGCGCCTTCCCGGAGGCCGGGTCTCGAACGTCCTTCACGACGAGGTTCAGGCAGGGGACACGCTCCGCGTGACCGAGCCTGCGGGAACCTTCACGCTCGACTTTGAGGGCGAGGCCCCGCGCCGCTATGTGCTCGTGGCCGGCGGGGTGGGCATCACCCCGCTCGCAAGCCTGGCCGAGACGATCCTGCGCGCGGAGCCCCAAAGCCAGGTGACGCTCCTCTACGGCAATCGCAGCGCTGAGGAGATCTGCTTCCGGAGCCGGCTTGCAAGGCTCGCGGTCACGTATCCGCAGAGACTTGCCGTGCATCACGTGCTCGAGGGGCCGCAAGGAAGCCCGTCCGAGCCCGGGCAGCTCGATGGCGCGCGAGTCCTGAGTCTCCTCGGCACCCCGGACGCCGCCCTCTACTTGCTCTGCGGTCCGCAGCCCATGATGGAGAGCGTCTGTTCCGCGCTCCGCGGCGCGGGCGTGGGCGCCGATCGAATCCGCAGCGAGCGCTTCGCGTATGCCAGGCCCGGAAAAAGCGGCCTTCCCACGGAGCCGCGCCAGGTCCTTTTCGCCAGCAGCGGAAAGGTCGCGACAGCGGAGCCCGGCCAGACCCTGCTCGAGGCAGCGAAGCACGCCGGTGTCGCCCTGCCCTTTAGCTGCACCATGGGCGGCTGCGGCGCCTGCAAGGTTCGCTTGAAGAACGGAAGCGTGGTCATGAGCGAGCCCAACTGCCTGACGGAGCGAGAGCGCGATCAGGGCTTTGTGCTCACATGCTGCGCGTACGCGGAGAAAGACCTGGTCATCGAAGGGTACTGAAGTGTGCCGGCGCGGATGCGCTGAAGCGCGAAACCACAACGTTCACAAAGGGAGATTTCTCATGCTTTCGGAGAGAGCGCTAAAGACCGTGCCTCGCCAGGCACGAAGCCGGATTGAAGACGTGTTCGATGCGATCGCGATGGCCTGGCAGTCCAGCAACAAGAAAGTGATGGTGGGCATGCTGCCTTCTGTGGCCCGCGGCCTCTTGCTCCAGCAGGGGAAGCAAGGTGAACCGGTGCGGATGCGGGCAAGTCATGACGCCTACTTCGACTTCCGCTACCAGGGCGACTATCCGGAGATGTACGAGCTCTACCGGCGGGCGATCAAGAACCAGTGGGACGGCGACACGCAACTCGACTGGGCGACGGACGTCGATCCCTTGAATCCTGAAGTGCCGCTTCTGCCCGATGCGATTATCCCGATTCCGGGTCTCGAGGCCTGTGGAATCCGCCTCGATCCGCAAGAAAAGCGCCGCTTCGTGCACGATATGGCCTCATGGATGCTGAGCCAGTTCATGCACGGCGAGCAAGGAGCCCTGTATGCCTCGGCTCAGGTCACCGAGAGCGTGCAGTGGACCGACGGTAAATTTTACGGGGCCACGCAGGTCATGGACGAGGCTCGCCACCTGGAGGTCTTCCTCCGCTATCTCGAAACCAAGCTCAACAAGCTCTACCAGGTGAACGACAACCTATTCACGATCATGGACAGCCTGATGACCGATTCGCGCTGGGACATGAAGTTCCTCGGCATGCAAATCATGATCGAAGGTCTGGCGCTCGGCTCCTTTAACACGCTCTACCACTCGACCTCCGAGCCGCTTTTGAAGGAGCTGCTCCGATACGTCATTCAGGACGAGGCTCGCCATGTGCACTACGGCGTGCTTGCGCTCAAGCGGCACTTCGCTGAACTCGACCCGAAGGAAATCGGCGAGAGGGAGGACTGGGCATTCGACGTCGCGATCCTCATGCGCAACCGCTTCCTCGCCCATGAGCTGTATCAAGAATGGTTCGAGGGCATCCTTCGCCGCAAAGAGTCGGATCGCGTGATGCTCGAGATGCCCTACATGCAGCGCTTCCGAAATCTCATGTTCCGGCGACTCATCCCGAACCTGGAATACATCGGGCTCTTCTCTCCGCGCATCCAGACCCACTACGCACAGGCGGGTCTCATCGGGTTTGCGGGAGGCCGAAATGCCGCAGAACTCACCGCCGAAGACCTCCTTCGGGAGGGCTGTTGAAAACGGGCTCGGGGGCGCACTCCTCGGACCCGAAGCGGGCGCTTCCGTGCCTCGGACTTCGTGGGCGCGGCGGCCGACCTCGGAGCATGGGCAATCTCAGGACTTCGTCTGGCGCTGCCGAGCGCAAGCCCGGCGGACAAGCCCGCTCTAAAGCCCAGCCAACACTTCGCGGGTGTGCTTGCGCAGCAGGGCCGCG
>DAIOWK010000091.1:0-11586 GCA_036758525.1 Myxococcota bacterium | reverse complement strand
GAGAGCCCGCGTCGCGGCCTCACCTTCCTCGATTGCAATCGTGGCAGTTACGGCTACGACGCGTTGCCCGAAATTCCGCGCGGGCCGCGCGGCGCCGCGCCCCGCGGCGCGAGCTACGAGGTTGATGAACAGGCTGACCTCTCGCCCGAGTTGAACCGCAAGAGTGATGTGTGGGCTTACAAGGTGGCATCGTTCTACGAAGAGGCGATGAGCCGACAGTGGGACGCCACCACCTACATCCCCTGGGCAGACCTCGAGAGGTACGAACGGCCGGAAGAGGTCGAGATTGCGTTCGCGCAGCTCTGCACCTTCTTCACAGAAGTGGAGATGATCGCCACCGACCTCCCGGCGAAATGGATGTGGCGGATGAACAACCAGTTCCACGAGGTGAAGCATTTCATCGCCAGCCAGGCCATCGACGAGGCACGTCACGCCGAGGTGTTTCGCAAGCGCGTTCTCGCGGGCGGTGTGGGAATGATGCAGGCGATGCCCCAGGCCGAGCATTCGCTGAAAGCGATTCTCGACGGGGACTCCTACAGCGAAGCCAGTGCCTTCATGCACCTGCTGGCCGAGGGCAACGTGCTCACGATGTTTCGCTTTAGCGAGTACATCTCGCCCACGCCAGTGGACAAGCGGATCTTCCAGCTCGTGATGCAGGACGAGGCGCGCCACGTCTCCTACGGCATGCAGCACCTTAAGTGGATCATCGACCACACACCCGAGCGAAAGGAGCAGCTGCATCTCGCGCTCGATGAGGCGGAGACCTTCTCGATCAGCCAGTTCGACTCCGCCCTATTTGAGGCGATGATCGTGCTCGCGGGCAAGGGGACGAAGCCTGCCCAGATCAAGCGCGGAATTGAGATCGTGGGAACGCTCCAAGTCAAGCAGATCGAGGAGTACTTCGGGCGGCTTCGCCGGGCAGGCTTTGAAGAGCGCATCGAGCGCAGCAAGTTTCAGCCTCTCTTGGCGATGATTGGCCTCGGCAAGCAGGACGTCGTCCTTCCGAGCTGACACGCTGCGCTCCCGCGCAAAGCGGCAAAACGCAGGCGGCGCCGGGGATGGCGAGGAGGTGCAGCCCCGCGCGTGGCGCGGAGAACCAGCCGGGCTTGACCGCTCCCCTCACTCGACGAGCAGAAGCTCCCGCCCGTTCCAGCGCACGGTCTGGTCGTCGTCACGAACACGCGACCAATCGAAGCTTGGCAAGAGTTCCCCCGGCGCGGTTGGCTCGGGAAGAGCGAGCAGGCCCGCTGCGTGGGCGAGCCAGCCGCAGAGCTCTCGGGGCCCGTAACACCCCCGCAGCTGCTCGATCGAGACGGAGCCGTGGAACTTGGCGAGCTTGCCGCCGCGCTCTTCCAGGAGGAGGAAGTGGTGGCGGTACGCGAGCTCGGGCAGTCCGAGCAGGCGCTGCAGCGCCACCTGCGTCGCCGTACTCGGAGCGATGTCTCGTCCCCGCACGATGCGGGTCACCCCACGAGCCGCATCGTCGACGACGACTGCAAGCTGATAGGCCACGGCGCCGTCGCGCCGACGCACGATCGGGTCCCCCATCACCTCCCCGGGATCTTGTGCGAGGTCGAGCCCGCTCTCGTCGTAGGGCTCCACCCGGCCTGGCGGGAGCAGCACGCGCAGCGGCTCTGCCGCCGTGCGCCAGCCACCCCCTGGAAGAGCGCGCCCGCGACACGTCCCGGCGTAACGATACCCGCCATCGGGAGCACGGACGGCCGTGACCTCGATTTGCGAGCGGGTGCAGCGGCATGGATAGAGCACGCCCGCGGCCTCCAGGCGATCGAGCGCCGCCTCGTGGCGCGGCTTGGCTTCCTGCTGTACCTCACGGGCGTCGAAGTCAAGGCCGAGCCAGGCGAGGTCGCGGTCCATCCGGGGGCCCCACTCTGAGCGAGAACGCTCGGGGTCGAGGTCTTCGAGCCGCAGCAGGAGATGGGCACCCCGCGACCGCGCGTCGAGCCAGCACAACAAGGCCGCGAGCAGCGTCCCCGGATGCGCAAGGCCGGTCGTAGAGGGTGCGAAACGGCAGATTTCCATCGCAATACCCCGCGGGCCCAAAGTAAGGGAATCCTGCGGATCGCGCGGTATGCTCCGCCCGCTCCGGCTATTGCCGGTAAAGAAGGGATCTTCGATGTCCACCCGCTTGTGCCTTGCGATCGCCCTATTCGCCGGATTCGGAATCGTGGCGTGCCAGAAGCCTGCCGCCACCGACACCGCCAAGGACGCCACGGCCGGTGAGCTCGCGACCGACGACGAGAAGTCCATTTACACCCTGGGCATCGCCCTGGCGCGCAATCTCGAGCCTTTCAATCTGACGGAACCGGAGCTCAAGACCCTCGAGCAGGGCCTCAACGACGGCGCGCTGCACCGTGCGCCGAAGGTCGACTTCGAGACCCAAGCGCCGAAGCTGCAGGCATTTGCCAAGCAGCGCGCGGCCGCGGGTGCCGCTGAAGAAGAGAAGGCTTCGGAGAGTTTCCTGGCGTCGGCGAGCGGCGAGGCCGGTGCTCAGAAGTTCGACTCGGGTCTCGTGATGAAAGAGATCTCACCGGGTACCGGCGACTCGCCGAAGGCCACGGACACGGTTCGCGTGCACTACGAGGGCAAGCTTCGAGACGGAACCGTTTTCGACAGCTCCATCCAACGCGGCACTCCCTTCCAGGTGACGCTTAACCGGGTGATCCCCTGCTGGACCGAAGGCTTGCAGAAGATGAAGGTGGGCGGGAAGGCCAGGCTCACCTGTCCCGCGAAAATCGCCTACGGCGATCGCGGCTTTCCGCCGAAGATCAAGCCCGGTAGCGCGCTCCAGTTCGAGGTCGAGCTGATCGAGATTCTGCCGCCGCCTGAGCTCCCGCAGGGTCACCCCGCACTCCCAGGCGCACCGCAGGCCGACGGGGGTGGCACGAAGGGTGACGCGGGCAAGCCGTCCGCGGCGCCCAAGAAGCCGTAGCGAAAACCGTGGCCGCGCACGCGCTCGCCGATCCGCTCGCGGGCCTATTCTGGGGGCTCGCCGTGACGAGCCTGATTGTTGTCCCGCTCTACGCGGGCAGCGTGCGCGGCCGCGCCTACGCCCTCTTTGGGTTTGTCATTCTGCTGCTCTCGCTGCCCGGGGCGATCGTGATGCATGAACGGCTCCTCGCCTGGCTCGCCCCGGGAGTAGCGCGCCTCGCGAACGCCGCGTTCGTGTACTCGATCGCGGCAGCAGGTGTGCACCTGGCATCCCTCGTACGGCCGCGGCTACGAGGGCCCGGTTTTCGCTTCCTGGTCAGCATCCCGGGGATGGCGTTTATCGCCGCAGGCGCCCTCTCGGGCCTTTGGCTTTTGGCGCTGCTTCCCTTGCGGGCTGTGCTCGCCGCTCTCGACTGGCACCGCGCGCTCGCGGCTCTGCGCTGGCTCGACCTTTTGCCGTTTGTCATCGCCGCACTCTCCATCGTGACCTCGCTGCGCCTCGCGCGCGAAGTAGTACGCATCCGCCTTGCCCGCACGGATGACGATGGGCCCACCCGTGTCATGCGCGTTCCCCTCGAGCGCTATCGCCGGCGCGTGCCTTCGCCCCTCTCGAGCCGCCCGCTGAGGATCGTTCAGATTTCAGATCCGCACCTTGGGCCGTGGCAATCGGTGGCCGCGCTGCGCCGCCGGATCGCCGAGCTATGCGCCCACGAGCCGGATCTGGTTCTGCTCACCGGAGACTTCCTCACCATGGAGGGCCGCGGCACTCCAGGTGCCCTCGCCGAGGCGCTGGCTCCGCTGCACGACCTCGAAGGGCGTACCTTCGCGATTCTCGGCAACCACGACCACGAGTCGTTGGAAGAGGTCACCGGCGGCCTCACGAAGAACCGCATCCGGTTGCTGGTGGACGACGAGGCCGTCGTGGAGACTCCGGCAGGGTCCGTCCAGATCCTCGGAGCCGACTACGTGGGGAAGGGGCGCAAGGAACACCTCGAGGGGCTGCTCGCGCGCTACCCGCGGCGGGAGGATCACCTGCGCTTGCTGCTGCTCCACGACCCCCTCGGATTCCGCTTCGTTCCGCGCGGGGACGCGGATCTCACGCTCTCCGGCCATACCCATGGAGGGCAGCTGGGCCTTGTCAGCATCGGGCTTGATTGGACCGTGCTGGCGCGCTCGGCGTGGCCAGACCATGGCCTCTTCGGGCACGGTCGCAACCGTCTCTACGTGCATCGCGGAACCGGGTTCTACGGATTCCCGCTCCGCATCGGTGTCCCCGGCGAGGCTTCGCTGCTCGAACTCGTCTTCGATTAGGAACTGCGCCACTTAGGCAGCCGGCGCGTCCGGGCAAAGCCGCGAGCCAGCGGATCCTAGCCCGCGCTCAGAAGCGCCCCGTAGCCTTCGCGGAAGGTCGGATAGAGGAACCGGTATCCCGAAGCGAGGAGTCGATCATTGGCGGCGCGCTTGCTGCCGGAGGAACGGCCACTCGCTGCGCCTCGCCCGGGTTCGAGCGGCGGCAGTGGTACAGCGAGTCGCTCCGCCAGCCAATGCAGGACGAGGGACTCGTCTGCCGGTTCACAGTCGACGCCGAGATAGACGCGCTGCGGCGCTTCGAGGCCGAGCAAATGCTCGAGTACACCGGCACAGTCGTCACGATGAATGCGATTGGTGTAGCGCGGCGGGCCTTCGCGCAGCCTCACCTTTCCGCTGCGCACGTTCTCGATGAGGCGCGTCCGCCCGGGCCCGTAGATGCCGCCGAGCCGTACCACGAGGCCTGGGTACCGGGAAGCGAGGATGAGCTGCTCACCCTCAAGTAGGCAACGACCCGAAAACCCCCGGGGGTTCGTGGGCGACGTCTCATCGACCCACTCGCCGTTGCTCTGGCCGTACACCGCAGTGCTTGAGGTGAACAGGATTCGCCGTGGTGACTGGGCCTGTTCCTCGAGTACTACGAGGAGATTGCGAAGGCCGTCGACATAGGCGGCCTTGTAAGCCGCTTCATGAAAGCCGTCGGCGGCGGCCGTATACACCACGGCGCCGAGATCTCCGGGGAGGCCACGAAGCGTCGCTGGATCCGATAGATCGGCGGTGATCGGTCGGACACCGTCCGGCAGTCCGCTCGGCGTGCGGCGAAGTCCGAAGACCTCGCACCTTGCGTCGGCCAGCCGGCGCGCAAGCGCAGAGCCCACGTAGCCGCAGCCGGCAATCAGGACGCGCACCGCGCAAGCCTACCCGGATCCCAAGGACCCGTCGCTATCGAAGCGACCGCCTCGTCTCGGTATCCTGGCAGGTGCGTGGCTGCTTCCTCGCTCCCGCCCAGTGCTCTCTCGCCTGCGGACGAGCTCGTCCGAACCGTCTCCCGCGACGGCAGCGTGCTCGTGCGCGCGCTCGTCGCCACCCGGCTCGTGCGAGAGGCCGCGCAACGCCACGGCGCCTTCCCGACGGCCGCCGCCGCCCTGGGCCGCAGCCTGATGGGCGCGGTACTGATCGCGGCCGGAGCCAAGGACGAGGAGACCGTGCAGCTGCAGTTTCGTGGGGATGGCCCGCTTCGCTCTCTCACCGTGATCGCGGATGCCGCAGGTCACGTCCGCGGATTCGCCGGCGATCCCAAGGCGCATCCCCCGCCGCGCGACGGCAAGCTCGACGTTGCGGCAGCGCTTGGGCGCGGTGTGCTCGCGGTCGTGCGCTATCACCCCGCCTGGCGAGAGCCCTACACAGGTGTCGTCCCGCTCGTCTCGGGCGAAATCGCAGAGGACCTCGCCCACTACCTGGGTGAGAGCGAGCAGAAGCCTTCAGCCGTGGCGCTGGGTGTGTACATCGACGCGTGTGGAGTGGTTGAGGCCGCGGGCGGATTTCTCGTCCAGGCGCTCCCGGGCGCGGACGACGAGACTCTTGCGCGCCTTGAGCGGGCCGTCCACTCCATCGGGCGTCCTTCGCAGCTCGTGCGCGCGGGCGTCCGAGCGGATGATCTGATCGATCGGTTGCTCGAAGGCGTCGGGGCCGCAGAGCGCGCCCGCACGCACCCCACGTTCCTCTGCCGATGCGACCGCGATCGGGTGCGGCAGGCGGTGGTGCTGCTCGGGCGAAACGAGCTCCACGAGATCGCGCGAAGCGGTGAGGAGCTCGAGGTGCGCTGCGAATTCTGTGCGAGCTGCTATCGAATCCCCGCGGATGAGGTGGGCGGCCTCGTTCCGGACGCCTAGTTCGTCCCGCCCTGGGTGTCGAGCAGGGAGGCCGGGTCGGACCTCCCGCTCGAACCGCGCGATCGGCTGGCCAGGCCTACTCCTCGTGAAAGCCTCTGGCGCCCCGCGTCTGTTTCTTGCGCGATCTCAACCGCTTCGCAGCGAGACGGGCTTCGGCGGCGCTGCGCGTCGGACGCGTCGGCTTGCGCGGGCGGGGTGGTGCAGCCACCTCGGTCAGCATCCGCCGCAGCCGCTCAACGCAGTCCGCGACGTTGCGCCCTCGGTCGCGGAAGCGAGAGCTCATGATGAGGAGCTCCCCGTCTCCTGTGAGACGATGAGCGAAGCGCTCGAGGAAGCGTTGGCGCAGGGAGGCCGGGAGCTGCGTACTCGCGCGAACGGGCCAACGCAGGATCGCTTTGCTGCTCACCTTGTTCACATTCTGCCCACCGGCCCCGCCGCTCCGTGCGTAGGAAAAGGAGAGCTCGCCGAGCGGCACCGCACACTCGCTCCGCGCCTGGGGAGGCTCGCCGTCCCTGCCGCTCATGGCCTGGGCGTCTCGCCCCGGCGCGTCCTCTCGCGGACGCGGACCTCCCCCTCAAGGCGTGCGTTCGCCTCGCGCAGTGCCTGCTCGCAATCGAGTCCGAGGGACCGACCGAACGCGACGCAGCTCAAAAGGAAATCGCCCAACGCCTCACGCAGGCGCCGGGCCGCGGCTGCGCTCGGGAGTTCCCCCTCCACCTCCGCCGCCTCTCGCTCGAGGCGTGCCAGCGCCTGCCGAGGCGGCGCGAGCTCGCTGTCGAGACGGCTCAATACCGCCCGGCGCTGGAGCTTCTCCGCGCGCCGGAGTGCGGGGAGCGCGAGGGGCAGATCGTCGAGCACTCCCGGCGCCACACCGCGTTCCCCAGCCCGCGCTGCGCGTTCGGCCGCCTTGTGCGCCTCCCACTCCCGCGTTTGCGCCTCGGCCGACTCCACCGTGGCTTCTCCAAACACATGAGGATGTCGACGTACAAGCTTGTCGCACAGTTCGCGAGCCACGTCTTCGAACGCGAAGGCACCTTCTTCGCGGGCCATCTGCGCGTGATAGACCACCTGGAGGAGGAGATCGCCGAGTTCCTCACGCAGCGCCGCACGATCGCCCCGACGGATCGCGTCGTCCACTTCGTAGGCCTCTTCGATCGTGAAAGGAGCGATCGTCGCGAAGGTCTGCTCGCGGTCCCAGGGGCAGCCGTGCTCTGGATCGCGCAGGCGGGCCATGATCTCGAGCAATCGTTCTAGCGCGTCCATGGGGTGTGGCGTCCTCCTACCGAAGCCCGACGATCGTGCCGTCTTGTAGATCGATCCGCTCGGCCAGGGGATGACGTGGGAGCCCCGGCATCCGCAAGATTTCGCCGGTCAGTACAACCAGAAAACCCGCCCCTGCGTTGATCTGAATACCACGCACCGTGACGTCAAAATCGACCGGTCTTCCGCGTCGGTGGGGGTCGTCGGAGAGCGAGTTTTGGGTCTTTGCGATGCAGATCGGGAGCTGTCCGTAGCCGAGCCGCTCGATCTGATCGAGGTCACGCTGCGCGGAGGTGGTGAAGGCGATGTCCCGGGCGCCGTACATGATGCGCGCCACGGCGCGGATCTTGTCGGGCACTGGATCTGCCCAGTGGTAGAGCGGGCGGAAGGGACGGCTCGATCCGCCGGCGTGGGCCAACACCACCCGCGCAAGGTCGAGGGCACCCTCCCCTCCTTTCGCGAAGTGGTCCGTCACCGCGAAGGGCACGCGGAGTTCTTGGCAGCGCGTCCTTACAAGCTCGATCTCGGGCTCGCGGTCCGAGTCAAAACGGTTCAGAGCGACGACGGGGGACTCGCCGAAGGCCCGGATGTTTTCGATGTGCTTCTCGAGGTTTGGCAAGCCGAGCGCCAGCGCGACCTGGTTCGGCTGGTCGAGTTCCTTCAGCAGCGCTCCCCCATGAAGCTTCAAGGCGCGAAGCGTCGCGACCAGAACGACCGCCGCCGCCTCGAGGCCCGCGCTCACGCACTTGATATCGAAGAACTTCTCTGCGCCGAGATCGAATCCGAAACCGGCTTCGGTCACCGCCCAGTCCGCAAGCGTCAAGGCGGCGCGGGTGGCGATCACGCTGCTACACCCGTGGGCGATGTTGGCGAAGGGGCCACCATGCACAAACGCCGGCGTCCCCTCGAGGGTGCGCACAAGATTCGGTTGCAAGGCGTCGCGCAGGAGCGCCAGCATCGCACCCGTCGCACCGAGCCGGTCGGTGATCACGGGCTCTCCGGACGTCGTGAATGCGACCACGCTTCGCGCGAGCCGCAGGCGCAGGTCCTCGGCGTCGCTGGCGAGGCAGAGCATCGCCATCACCTCCGAGGCCGCAGTGATGTCAAAACCGGTTTCGCGAGGCACGCCATCCGTCGGTCCCCCAAGACCCACCACGATGTTGCGAAGCGCGCGGTCGTTCAGGTCGAGGATGCGTCGCCACAAAACGCGACGCGGATCGATGGAGAGCGGATTCCCGAAGTGAAGATGGTTGTCGATCAGCGCGGCGAGCAGGTTGTGGGCGCTCGTGACGGCGTGGAAGTCGCCTGTGAAGTGCAGATTGATGCGATCGGCGGGGATCAGCTGCGCCGCCCCGCCGCCGGTGCCTCCGCCCTTCATCCCGAGACATGGGCCGAGCGACGGCTCGCGAAGCGCGAGGCATGCGCATTCACCCAGACGTGTCAGTGCGTCGGCGAGACCGATACTGGTCGTCGTCTTGCCCTCCCCCGCGGGCGTGGGCGTCATAGCGGAGACGAGCACGAGCCGTGCGGCTCCCTGGCGTGTGCGCGCCCGTGTGAGCACCCCGCGCTCGAGCTTCGCCGCGTCGGGTCCCCACGGCACGAGGTCCGCGGCGGAGAGTCCGAGTCTTGCACCGGCATCGAAAAGGGAGTGGCTCGGAGGCATCGGCGGCTACTCCTCGACCGGATCAGGCACCGAAGGGCTGCCCATACCGGTCCGCGAATGCGACCTCGGCGAGGGGCCGCCGTCGCAGTCGCCCGGGAAAGCCGCGTTCTGGCTTGCCCAGAGCAACCAGCGCTGTGGTGACAATTCCTTCCGGGATCGAAAGAAGCCCCCGCACGCGTTCTTCCTCCGCGCAAAGAAGCGTCGTGAGCGCTGTGCCGAGTCCCTCCTCGCGTGCCTTCAACAGGAGGTTCTGCACCGCGGGATAGACCGACGCACCGCCGACGATCGAAAGCCGCCCGAGCCCGCGATCGGTGGCATAGAGGTCCCCAAGAACCGCGCAGACGACGATCAGCACGGGTACCTCCGCCAGGTGTTCGGCGAAGTGATCGGCATTGGCGACGAGCTTCGATGCCCTTGCCGCTGCGGGATCGGCTGCGCGCACATTCTTGAGATAGGCCTTCCATAGCGGGAGGTACCAGGCGGCGAGCTGGCGTCGCTTCTCAGGATCGCGCACGGCGATGAGCCGCACGGGATGGCGGTTGCCGCCCGACGGCGCGTAGCGCGCCGCATCGAGGACGCGCGCGAGCACGGCGGCGGGGACGCTCTCGCGCGCATAGAAGCGGCACGTTCCCGTTGTCTCGAGAATCTCCTGAAACTTCATCCCGGGGCCCTCCATTCGCCGAGAGTACCCGAGTTGCTTCTGATACCGTGGGCCCATGCGGATCCGCCAGGTGGCAATCGCCGCGCCGGCGCTGGAACCCGTGGTCGAGGACTTGCGCGCGGTCCTCGGCCTTGAGGTGTGCTTTCACGATCCGGGAGTCGATGTGTTCGGCTTGCGCAACGCCTTGCTCCCGGTGGGCGACGCCTTTCTCGAGGTCCTGGCCCCCATTCGGCCAAGCACCGCCGTGGGACGCTTTCTCGAACGCCGGGCCGGACCCGGCGTGTATATGGTGATCGTGCAGACCGACGACCTCGCTGCGGACCGCGCGCGGATCGACAGGCTCGGCGTGCGGGTGGTCTGGGAGGCCGCTCTTCCAGACATCGCCACCATCCACCTCCACCCCCGCGACGTGGGCGCCGCGATCGTCTCTCTCGACGAGGCTCGACCGGCCGACTCCTGGCGCTGGGCAGGCCCCGTGTGGCGCGAGCACGTGCGCACAGCCTGCGTGCAGGGGATCTTGGGGATAGAGGTCGAAGCTGCCGAGCCCGCCCTCCTGGCGGCGCGCTGGTCGCAGGTGCTCGGGCGGCCGATCCTGCGAAGTCGCGACGGCTCCCCGGGAATCCCGCTGGACGGGAGTGCGATTGGCTTTAGAGTGGCGCCGCGAGGCCAGGGGGACGGGGTAAGCGCACTCGATCTCGCGTCCAGCGAGGAGGGACGCGCCGCAGCGCTGGCTTCGGCGCGAGCGCGCGGCCTTGCGACCCGCGACGGAGAACTTTCAATCGGAGGAACGTGGCTCCGGCTGCGCTGAGTCCGGCGACCTGCGCCGCGCGCTAGGCGTCCTTGGCCACGAGGGGCTCGAAGCGCTGCTTGTCCATCGCCTTGAGATAGGCGTCCTGGGCGAGGATCCGACCTTCCTTCGCGAGCGCGAAGAGCGCGTCGTCCATCGCCTGCATCCCCACCGCCCTTCCGGACTGAATGATCGAGAACAGCATCGGTGTGTTGCCTTCGCGAATCACGTTGGGCAGGCCGGGCGTGCGGAGCAGAATCTCGTTCACCGCGATGCGGCCCTTTCCGTCCGCCGTGGGCAGCAAGAGCTGCGAAACCACCGCGGCCAGCGACTCGGAAAGGGAAAGCCGTACCTGATCCTGTTCTTTCGCAGAGAACGCGTCGATGATGCGGTCGATGGACTTGGCGGCATTGGCCGTATGCAGCGTACCGAAGACCAAAAGACCCATCTCCGCCGCGGTGATCGCAAGAGCCATCGTCTCCTGATCCCGCATCTCGCCCACCAGGACGACGTCGGCGTCCTGACGGATCGCTGCGCGCAGAGCGGGCGAGAAGCCCTCGGTGTGCTGGCCAACCTCGCGGTGCGAGAACAGGCATTTCTTGCTCTCGTGTACGAACTCGACTGGGTCCTCGATGGTCACCACGTGCTTGGCATAGGAGCGGTTGATCTTGTCGATGATGGCCGCGAGGGTTGTCGACTTGCCGGAGCCGGTCGGTCCTGTCACAAGAACCAGCCCTTGCTCGAGGTGTGCCAGGCCTTCGATGGCCTTCGGGAGCGCCAGGTCTTCAAGCGGGACGATCTTCTCCGGGATCAACCGGAACACCGCAGCGGCGCCATTCTCTTGCGCAAAATAGTTGACTCGGAAGCGCGCAACTCCGTGAAGACCGTACGCAAAGTCCACGTCGTTGGTCTGTTCGTATTGCGACCAATGCCGCTCTTGGGCCAGCTCGCGCAAGAGCTCACGCACGTCTCGATCGGTGAGCGTCCCGGAGCCGTCGACGGGGCGGAGCTCACCGTGCACGCGGATCCGGGGCTCGAGGCCGGCGACGAGGTGGAGGTCCGAGCC
>DAIOWK010000090.1:0-11715 GCA_036758525.1 Myxococcota bacterium | reverse complement strand
GCCAGGCCTAAGCCATGTCGCGGATCCTCGTGGTGGAGGACGAGGCGCACCTCGCCGAGGGCCTCAAATACAATCTCGAGGCCGAGGGGCACGCGGTCGAGGTCGCGAGCGACGGACCCGCCGCCGTGGAGCGCATCGCCGATTCTCAGCACCCCCTCGATCTCGTGATTCTCGATCTCATGCTGCCCGGTCTCCCGGGCTA
Source organism: Myxococcota bacterium (assembly GCA_036758525.1). Taxonomy (GTDB): domain Bacteria; phylum Myxococcota_A; class UBA9160; order UBA9160; family UBA9160; genus UBA9160. The sequence continues at coordinate 11,513 of DAIOWK010000090.1, read as the reverse complement.
CGAGGTCGCCCGGCGAGCCCGGGCTTCCGGGAACTACGTCCCGATCCTGATCTTGACGGCCAAGGACGACGCTTCCGATGTGGTGCGGGGCTTAGAAGAGGGTGCGGACGACTACTTGACGAAGCCCTTCCGGCTCGAGGAGCTCTTCGCACGGGTGCGGGGACTTCTGAGGCGGCGACGCTGGGATGGGGTCGCCCCGGACGGGGAGGGTCCTCGGATCTTCCAGTTCGGTGACGTGACGGTTCATTTCGACCGTCTCGAACTCGAGACGCCGCGTGGGACGCTACGCCTCACGACGCGGGAGGCAGGACTCCTGCGCGCGCTCCTCGAACGAGAGGGCGAGGCCGTGACGAGAGGCGAGCTCCTCGAGACGGTGTGGGGGCTGCGTCCGGAAACGCGAACCCGCGTCGTGGACAGCTTTATCGTTCGCTTGCGGCGGTACGTGGAGCCGGACCCGACCCGGCCCAAGCACATCGTCTCCGTGCGCGGACATGGCTACCGCTTCGTGCGCTAGGGATGCTCAGGAGCCTGGCGAAGGCGCGCCGAGAACGGCGCACCCCTTCCCCCGTGGCGAAAGCGCGCTTCGCTGTGGAACCCTCGCCACCATGGCGAAGAAGAAGCGATTGGTCTCGGAGCTGATGAATCCGGATGTCGTGTGCCTTCCGCCCGAGGCGACGGTGCGTGAGGCAGAGCAGATGCTCGTGAGACGGGCGGTCAGCGGGGCGCCGGTCGTGGATGCCGGCGGCCGCCCGATCGGCGTTCTCTCGCAGCGCGATCTCGTGCGTCACCTCTCAGAGCGCGCCACCGCTGGCGCGAGCGGACGATTCTACAGCGACGTCGAGGACTACCAGGAGATCAGCGAGGTGAAAGTCGACCGCTCCTCGACCCCGGTGTCGGAGCTCATGAGCAGTGAGGTCTACAGCGTGACGCGGGAGACAGGCGTCGCTGTCGCCGCGAACATCATGCGCGAGCGGCGAATCCATCGGCTGATGGTGACCGATCGCGGCCGCCTCGTCGGCATCGTGACGTCCCTCGATCTGCTTCGGATCGTCGAGGAGCTGGGCTAAGCGCCCCCTTGTAACGAACGGTCCGACCGTGCCAACCTTAGGCAGTGCAAGATGCGCTCCGCATCCACGTGCAGCCGACGCTGCGCGAGCCCGTGTTGCTCCTCGCCTTCGACGGCTGGAACGACGCCGGCGAGGCGGCGAGCTCGGCGGCGCGCTACGTGTCCGACGCGCTCCAGTGCGTACCTCTTGCCGAGATCGATCCCGAGGAGTTCTACGACTTCACCGTGCGCCGGCCGTGTGTGCGGCTGCTCGAGGGTGCGGTGCGCCGCATTGAGTGGCCGAAGAGCGAGTTCCGCTACGGACAGATGGACGCCCTGCGCGACATCGTGATCGGGATCGGTGCGGAGCCGCATCTGCGCTGGCGCAGCTACTGCGATCACGTCATGCGTCTCGTGCGCTCCATGCGCATCCGCCAGGCGGTCCTGCTCGGGGCCTTCCTCGCCGACGTCGTCTACTCGCGACCCGTGCACGTCACCGGCTTTGCGACGCGGGCCGAGGAGCTTGCCCGCCTCATGGTCCAGCCCTCGGCCTACCAAGGTCCGACGGGGATCGTGGGCGTGTTGGCCGAGCGCCTGGAAGAAGAGGGGGTGCGCGTGGTGAGCCTATGGGCCGGACTGCCCCACTACATCAGCACCTCACCCAACACGCGCGGAGCGCTCGCCCTGGTGAAGCATCTGTGTGAGTGCCTCAGTTTTCGGATCGACGAATCGGATCTCATGAAGGCCGCGGCGGAGTTCGAAGAGCGCACCGCCGCGCTCGTGGCCTCGGATCCCGAGCTCTCGGACTACGTACGACAGCTAAAGCGCCGCGAGTTCGCGCAGTAGGAAAGACGGGGCTCGCTTCGGGAATCGGGGCGCCGCTTCCCGCGAAAGCGACCGGCGGCCCTCCCCCGGGCTAGAGCTCGATCGACTCCTCGACCAGCATCACCGGGATGCCGTCGTCAACGACGTAGAGGACGTGACCATCCTCCCGAACCAGAGCCTCGCTGATGGGCTTGGCCACTGCCTGGCCACCGCGGTTTCGCAGCTTCTTCTCGGCGATCTGCTGGTTCAAACGGGCGAGCAGATCCCCCGGCGCCTCCCGCAGGGGTTGTCGGGTTTCCGGGCATACCAGGATCTCGAGAAGGTCGGAGGCAATCGGCATGAGGATTCGTTCCTAGCGTAGCATCGACGACGAGTAGTCGAGGATGCGCCGCGCGACGATGAGCTGGTTGATCTGCTGGGTGCCTTCGTAGATATCGTTGATCTTGGCGTCGCGCATCCACTTCTCGACCAAGATCTTCTGGGAGTATCCAAGGGGGCCGAGGATCTCCACGGCTTTCTGGGTGATCTTCGTGACCGCGAGACCTGCCTTCGCCTTCGCCATCGACGCCTCAAGATTGTTCCGCTTGCCATGGTCCATCATCTTGGCCGCCCGCCAGGTCAGCAGGCGCGCGGCTTGGAGCTCGGCCTCCATGTCGATGACATCGCGCTCGATCGCGGTGCGTTCATGGGCCGGCGCGTCGTAGCGGATGGAGACCCCTTCGCGTTCGAGCTCCTCTTTCAGGAAATCGAGCGCCGCGCGTCCGACGCCGACGGCCATGGCGGCGACGATGGGGCGACTGGCGTCGAAGGTCGCCATCGCGCCCTTGAACCCCTTGTCCCCCGCCTGCATCGGGTTCGCCTTCTTGATCTCCGCGCTTCCGAGCAGGTTCTCCTTTGGGATGCGGCAATTCTCGAAGACCAGCGTCGCCGTGTCGGAGGCTCGGATCCCGAGCTTGCGCTCGAGACCCACGAGTTTCATGCCCGGCGTCTTTGCGGGCACGACAAAGGACTTGATGCCGCCACGGCCGGCGCTCTTATCGAGGGTCGCCCAGACCACGACGAATCCTCCGTCGATGGTCGCTGCTGCCTCGCCGGAAGTGCAGAAAATCTTGGTCCCGTTCAGGACCCACTCCTCCCCATCCAGCTGCGCTGTGGTTTGGATGGCTGCAGCGTCGGAACCCGCTTGGGGCTCGGTGATCGCCATGGCGCCCCATTTGGGTGCGCCCTCGCGGAAGGGATTGAGAAATCGCGCCTTCTGCTCGTTCGTACCTGCGGCGGCCACCGCTGAGCCGCCCAGCGCCGGGCTCGGAATGCGCAGGTAAAGCCCTGCGTCCCCCCAGCAAAGCTCCTCGGCCTGGACACAGACCTGCACGAAGCCGTCGCTCGGTCCGGTGAATGAGCCCGGCGGCGATCTTCCCTTCTCCCACATGAAGCGTACGAACTCCCACGGCATCTCGTGTTCCTGCTCGTCGTACTTGCGCGCAACCGGGCGCATCTGCTCGCGTGCGATGCGGTGGTACATCTCTCTGGCAGCGACCGTATTCGGGGCGGGTTCGAAGGAGATCGCCATCGCGTCGTGCTCCGTTTAGACGAGGCTCAGCGCTTCGAAGGTGCTGAACCCGCGCGCATTGCGCAGGTGCATCTCCGGCAGATACTCGCGAATGTAGCCGTGGCCTCCCAGCACCTGGACCGCGCCATCGGCGACCTCGAGGGCGACGCGCTGCGCTTGGTGCCGGGCGATCGTGGCCTCTCGCGTGGCGTCGTGACCCTCGTCCATCTTCCACGCGGCCTCCCAGACCAGAAGGCGCGCTCCGTCGATCTCGATCGCCATGTCCGCCAGCTTGAAGGCGATAGCCTGACGTGTCGCAATCGGCGCCCCGAAAGTTTGGCGCTCTTTTGCGTAGTCCCGGGCGATCTCAAACGCCGCCCGCGCGACGCCCACCGCGCATGCGGCGAGGGCCACGCGCCCTCGGTTCAGGATGCCGCGCACCGCCGTATCCCCGGGCGCTGACTCGCTCCCGAGCTTCGCCGAGGCCGGCACGCGCACCCCGCGAAGCTCAAGCTCCACCGTCGGGAGCGCCCGGACGCCGAGATTCTTCTCGCGCGTGGCCGAAAGACCCGGTGCATCGTGGGGCACGAGAAACCCTTGCACCCGGCCGTCCTCGGCGGCGATCACGAGGACCGCCTCCACGCCGTTCTGCCAAGGCACGAAGCATTTCGCACCGTCGAGCACGTACTCGCGCCCATCGCGTTTCGCGGTCGTGGCAGGGTGAAGGGGATCGAAGCGGAAGGCGGGCTCGACCAGGGCGAGCGAGCCGGGGAGGTAGCGATCGCCGGTGAAGCGGGGGAGCCAGCCCTTCTTCTGCTCCTCGCTGCCAAAGTCCGCGATCGGGAGGGCGAGGAGCATGGGCGAGAGGACCGCCAACGCGATCGCCAGGTCCCCGTGGGCGAGTTCCTCTGCGGCGAGCGCACCGGTCACAGCGCTTCGGGCGCCGCCGCCGCCGTACACTTCCGGGAGGGCGCTCGACACGAGGCCGAGCTCGTGCGCCCGCTCGAGCACCGAAGCCGGCAGCGCGGCAGCCTCGTCTGCCTCGCGCGCCGCCTTGCGGATCTCGTTCGTCGCGAACTGACGCACCGTGTCGACGATCAGCTGCTGCTCTTCGGTGGGCTCGAAGTCGATCATGGCGGTCTCAGATGCGCTCCAGGATCGTGGCGATGCCCATTCCACCGCCGATACACATCGTGACCAGAGCGGTCGTCTTGTCCCGGCGCTCGAGCTCGTCGAGCACGGTCCCGATCAGCATGGCGCCCGTGGCACCGAGGGGATGGCCGAGCGCGATGGCGCCGCCGTTCACGTTCACCTTCGCGGGATCGATCGCGAGGTCGCGCATCACCTTGAGGGGAATCGCGGCAAAGGCTTCGTTGATCTCCACAAGGTCGATGTCCTCTACGCTCATCCCGGCCTTCGCAAGACAACGTCGGCTGGCCGGCACTGGCGCGGTCAGCATGATTACCGGCTCGTCTCCCGCGGTCGCCATGGCCAAAATCCTTGCGCGGGGTCTTAGCCCATGGCTCTTGGCGAATTGGGGAGAGGCGAGCAGCACCGTTGCCGCACCATCCACGATGCCCGATGAGTTTCCGGCGTGGTGAACGTGATTCAGCTTGTCGACCTGCGGGTAGCGCTGCTTCGCCTTCTGGTCGAAGGTGAGCGAGTCGCCCTTCTGCACGTAGGTGCCGAGGCCCTCGAACGACGGGGTGAGCTTCGCGAGGCTCTCAAGCGTTGTTCCCGCGCGCGGGTGTTCGTCGTGGTCGAGCACGACCTTGCCGTCGAGATCGCGCACAGGGATCAGGCTCTTGTCAAAGCGCCCCTCCTTCTGGGCGATCGCCGCCCGCTCCTGGCTCCCGGCGGCGAAGCGGTCGACATCCTCCCGGGAGAAGCCCTCGAGGGTGGCGATGAGATCCGCCGAGATGCCTTGCGGCACGAGGGGATGGAGCTCCCGCAGGTGCCGGTTGTGACCGTCGAGACCTGCTCCGTCGCTGCCCATCGGCTGGCGCGACATGCTTTCTACGCCACCTCCGATCACGAGCTCCTGCTGGCCGGCCATCACTCCCAGAGCGGCGAAGTTGACCGCCTGCTGCCCCGATCCGCAGAAACGGTTCAGCACGACGCCTGTGGCTTCGGGCGGCCAGCCCGCCGCGAGGACCGCCATTCGCGCGATGCAACCGCCCTGCTCCCCGGCCTCGGAGACGCAGCCCACGACGACGTCCTCCACCTCGCGGGGATCGATTCCCGTGCGGGCTTGGCTGGCATTCAGGACCTGCGCAAAGAGCTCCTGCGGGTGGATCCCAGAGAGCGCTCCGGTCTCCTTCTTGCCCTTGCCACGGGGAGTGCGAACCGTGTCGATAATCCAAGCGTCGCCCATCGCAGGGAACTCCTTTGCTCGAGAGGTGGACGTGCTCGTGGCTAGCGAGCCAGTGGGCGAGGTCGAGTCTACCAAGCTGGCAAGAGCCTTTCAGCCCATCTTGCCCGCGCAAGCCCATGCCTCTCGACCGAGGATGGCGAGGCGACTCCGAGAAGCGGCGCTCGCCCGGATCCCAGTCCGGGCCCGTCGCTCGGTGCCACGCTGCGGCGGAGCTCGCGGCGGGTCTCCGCTGCGGAGCGTCTCGTGTTGACAGGGTGTCGGCCATGCCGCGATGCTGGAAGCTGCGGAATCTCAAGGCGGTGGGGAGGCGCGTGATGGGTGAGACACGGCGTGTGGAAAAGCCCTGGGGCTACGAACTCATCTGGGCCCACACCGATCGGTACGCGGCCAAGATCCTCGTGATCGAAACGGGGAAGCGCCTCTCCCTCCAGTACCACCGCACGAAGGACGAGTCGATCTTCGTGATGCGGGGCCGCCTCTGTCTCGAGCTCGAGGGGGAGGACGGTCGCCTCGAGGAGCTCGAGCTCGGACCCGGCGAACACCGGCGCATCCCGGTCGGCCGACGTCACCGCTTCAGCGCACGCGAGCGGGTCGAGCTCGTCGAGGTCTCGACGCCCGAGCTCGACGATGTGGTACGCCTCCAGGACGATTTCGGGCGCACGGGCAGCTCGGCTCCCTGATCCTCCCACCTGGGTCCGTGCGTTGTGGTGTCCCCCCGTGGTTCTGCGTCTTGACGCGTCCAGTTTGGCGAGGTAATGAAGCGCCCGTTCCATCATCGTATCCCTCGACGCGGCGCCTCTCCGGAGCCGTCGGCTGCTCAGAAAGGGCTCTCGACTCGCCCATGAGCGAACCCGCCCCGGGCCACCGAATAGCGCTGCCCTTTCTCCTGTTCGCCGTCGTGACTGTCGTGGTGCTCGCCCTTCCCGGCGCACGGGAGGTTTCCGCTCAGGCCAAGTCCTCGGAGACGGCCTTGGAGGCGCAGAAGCTCGCCTGGGACGACAACGCACCCGGCCCGAAGCAGCCCATCCCGTTCAGCCACGCGATCCACGCGGGCCAGTACCAGATTCAGTGCCTGTATTGTCATACCGGGACCGACCGCTCGCGCATGGCGGGCGTGCCCTCCGTCGAGAACTGCATGGGCTGCCACGCGCAGTTCGGCGGTGACCTCGAGGGAGTGCAGATCCTGAAGAAGTATTGGGAAGAAAAGAAACCGATCGAGTGGCAGCAGATCCACCGCCTGCCCGAGTACGTGAAGTTCCGACACAACCGGCACATCCAGGCTGGGGTCGCATGCCAGACCTGCCATGGGCCCGTGCAGGAGATGAACAAAGTGTATCTCGTGCCCGACCGCGGCTGGATGAATGGCGTACCGGTGGCAAAGCTCGAGATGGGCTGGTGCATCAATTGCCACAACAAGAACAAGGCTTCGATCGACTGCCTCACCTGCCACCACTAAAGGCCTAGGACGAACGGATGCCCGAGCTTGATCGTCGTGATTTCCTGAAGCTCGTCGGTGTCGGCGCAGGCGCCGCCGCCGCCGCGGGCTGCTCGGATCCCGTGGAGAAACTGATTCCCTACGTGGTCCAGCCCGACATCATCACGCCGGGCATCCCGGTCTATTACGCGTCGACCTGTCGCGAATGCCCGGCGGGCTGCGGGCTGCATGTGAAAACCCGCGAAGGTCGTCCAATCAAGCTCGAGGGCAACCCCGAGCACCCCGTGAACAAGGGCTCGCTCTGCGCACGGGGACAGGCGGGGCTCGGCCGAACCTACCACCCCGATCGATTCCCCGGTCCCATGCTCCGCGGCAGCGACGGCAAGCTTGCGCCGATCTCCTGGAAGGATGCGACGGAGCTCGTCGCCACCAAACTGCGTGGGGGCGCAGGGGGTGCCTACCTTCTCGGCTCCGATCCGGGTCCGACCGCGAGCGGCGTCCTCGACAAGTGGGTTGCGGCGGTGGGGGCGGGCGGACGCATCGTCTACGAGCCTTTTGCGCCGGAGGCGCTCGTCGAGGCGACGCAGCTCGTCTTCGGAAACGCCTCCGAGCCGGTCTTCGATCTCTCCAAGGCGGACCTTGTCGTTTCCTTCGCAAACGACTTTCTTGAGACCTGGGTCTCCCCCGTCGAGCACGCGCGCCAGCTCGCGGAGGCCCGGGACATCAGCGCCCACCCTGAGGGGGGGGCGCGGTTCGTGTACTTCGGTCCTCGCCTCTCCATGACGGCCTCGAGTAGCGACGAGTGGATCCCCGCCCGGCCAGGGAGCGAGGGCATCCTCGCCATGGCGCTTGCGCGCGTGGTGCTCGAGAACGGGGGTGGTTCGGCGTCGGAGCGGGCGCTGCTTGCGGGAGTGCTCGACGGCTTTGACGCGGAGCGTGCGGCGGCACGCACCGGGGTCGATGCCAAGACGATCGAGCGGGTGGGCAAGGCGCTCGCCAAGGCCAAGGCGCCCATCGCCCTCCCCCCCGCTGGAGGCTTTGCCAGCAACCGGGCTCGGGCGGCGACTGCCGCGGTGCTCGTGTTGAATCAGCTGACGGGCGCCGTGGGCAAGACGCTCGCCCTGCTTCCCCTCCCGAGCGACGGGAAGCGCGCCAGCTACAAGGAGCTCCTGGCGCTCGTGGACTCTATGAAGTCCGGGAAGGTGTCCGTGCTGCTCGTGCACGGTGCCGACCCCGCCTATTCGATGCCACAGACCACGGACTTTGCCGACGCCCTCACGAAGGTGCCGTTTGTCGTTTCCTTCGCGTCTTCGACGGACGAAACGAGCGCCCTCGCCCATCTCATTCTGCCCGAACATACGCCGCTCGAATCGTGGGGCGACGCACAGCCCCGTGCCGGAGTGCGCTCCGTGCTGCAGCCGGCTGTCCGTCCCCTCCAGGACACGCAGGCCCTGATCGATGCGCTCCTCGACATCGGTCGTGCCGTCAGCCCGGAGGTGGCTGCGAAGCTTCCCACGGGAAGCTTCCGAACGCTGCTCGAGGCTGCATGGTCGGACGCCGACTTCCGCCAGGTGCTCCAGCGCGGGGGAGTCTTTGCTGAAAAGTCGGGCCCGGCGAGCGCCAGCCTTTCACCGGGGGTCGCGAAGCTCGGGGTCGCCGATCCTGTGCTGGAAGGCGAAGGTGACTATGTGCTCCTCGCCCTTCCCTCGCCGCTTCTCTACGACGGGCGCGGCGCGAACCTGCCCTGGCTCCAGGAAATTCCCGACCCGGTCACGAAAATCGTCTGGCAGTCCTGGCTCGAAGTGAGTCACGAGACCGCTCAGAAGCTTGGTCTCGTGGCGGGCGACGTCGTCGTGATCGAGACCGGGGGCCAGCGACGCGCGGAGGTTCCCGTGGTGCCGCGCGGCGGGATCCGAAACGACGTGGTGGCGCTCGCCGTGGGGCAGGGTCACACCCAGGGCCTCTACGCCTCGCGGGAACTCGAGAGGGGTGTAAACGATCCTCAGGGCAAGAGGCTTTACCCCTTACCCGAGAACGAGGGTCGCCAAGTGGCGCGCGGCGTGAACGTGATCTCCCTCCTCGCTGCGGCGACGGACGAGGCGGGCGGGCGGGCCTGGCTCACCACGAAGGCGAAGCTCACCAAGGCCGGGCGTTCGGAGCGGGTGGCGTTCACCGGTGCCAACGACAACATGCGCGAGCGCATGCTAGGGGAGGCGATCACGCTGAGCGATCTTGTCGCCGGCAAGAGCGTCGTCGACCCTGAGATGCTCGGTTTGGCCGCATCGGTAAAGGAACGCCTCCAGGACGCAGCTCGCAGGGGCGAGGAGACGACCCCGCCCGCGGGAGTGCCCGCCGAGGCGCTCACCCGCAACGGGGAGCTCATCGCCTTCAATCCCGCCGACGACGCGAAGCCCGGCTCTCCTTATCGCTGGGGGATGAGCATCGACCTCGACCGCTGCACGGGCTGCAGCGCCTGCGTCGCGGCCTGCTACCTCGAGAACAACATCCCGATCGTGGGCGAGGAGCAATCGATTCGCGGCCGCATCATGTCGTGGCTTCGCCTCGAGCGCTATGTGACCGATGGCGACATCGACTATGTCGGCGGGCGCCCGCCGCACAGCACTCTTGAGCGCCTTGGCCACGTGGGCGTGCGTCACTTGCCCATGCTGTGCCAGCACTGCGGCTCCGCCCCCTGCGAGCCGGTTTGCCCGGTCTTCGCGACGTACCACAATCCCGAGGGTCTAAACGGGATGGTGTATAACCGCTGCATCGGCACGCGCTATTGCTCCAACAACTGTCCGTACAAGGTACGCCGCTTCAACTACTTCGACTACAGCCTTGAGACCTGGCCCGAGCCGATGAAGCTCATGCTTAATCCGGACGTCACCGTCCGGTGCCAGGGCGTGATGGAGAAGTGCACCTATTGCGCCCAGCGTGTCGAGTTCGCGCGGCAGCCTGCGAAAAACGAAAAGCGGCTAATCCGCGACGGTGAGGTCACGCCGGCCTGCGCTCAGTCCTGCCCGACCCAGGCCATCACCTTCGGAAACCTGAAGGACGCGGACAGCCAGGTCGCCAAGAAAGCGAGCGACCCGAAACGTGGGTACCACGCGCTGCACGTCTTGAACACGCGTCCCGCGACGACCTACCTGGCGAAGGTGGTCCGCGGACCCGTGGAGGTCTAGCCGATGACGCCGCCGCCTGCCGCTTCCGTCGCCGACATGATCCGCCCCGTTCCCCTGGTCGCAGACTCGCAGGTGAACCGGGACATCTTGGCGGTGATGGACCGCCCGACCATGCCGTACTGGCTGTTGCTCGGGTTCTTGGTGGTGTTCGTGCATGCGGCCGGCGCGGTCTGGGTCTACCAGGTGTACAAGGGCCTTGGCATCGCGGGCTATGCGCACCCCATCTTCTGGGGTGTCTACATCGTGACCTTCGTGTTCTGGGTCGGTATCGCGCACGCCGGCACGCTGATCTCCGCCATCCTCTACCTGTTTCGTTCGAAGTGGCGGAACGCCATCAACCGCAGCGCCGAAGCCATGACGGTGTTCGCGGTGCTCACGGCAGCGCAGTTCCTGGGCATCCACGTCGGCCGGATCTGGAAGTCCTATTTCATCCTTCCCTACCCGAACCAGCGCGGTCTGTGGGTCAACTTCAAGAGCCCGCTCGTGTGGGACACCTTCGCAATCTCCACCTACGGCACGATCTCCGCACTCTTCCTGTTCGTGGGGTTGATTCCCGACTTTGCGATCGCGCGCGACCGGTCCACGGGCTGGCGCAAGGTGCTCTACACCGCCCTCGCCCTCGGCTGGGAGGGGAAGTCTAAGCAGTGGAAGGCCTGGAATCGGACGGTGCTCCACCTCTCGGGACTTTGTACTCCTCTCGTCCTTTCCGTGCACAGCGTCGTGTCCTGGGACTTCGCCATGTCGATCGTGCCGACCTGGCACGCCACGATCTTCGCGCCCTATTTCGTAGCGGGCGCCATTTTCTCCGGCTTCGCCATGGTGCTGACCATGATGATTCCCGTCCGGCGCATTTTCGGGCTCGAGGCCTACATCACCGAGTACCACTTCGACAACATGGGGAAGTTCATCCTGCTGACCTCCCTCATCGTCGGATACTCCTACGTCATGGAGTTCTTCATCGCGTGGTACAGCGGGAACGAGTTTGAACAGACCGCCTGGTGGTATCGCGTGTTCGGGCCCTATTGGATCTCGACCTGGACGATGCTGATCTGCAACACGATGATCCCTCAGCTCCTGTGGTTCAAGCGCGTACGGACCCACGT
>DAIOWK010000089.1:0-11745 GCA_036758525.1 Myxococcota bacterium | reverse complement strand
CACGCTCGGTTTTGGGAAACGATGCGCTGAGAAGTGCCAGGCTGTTCGGCACTAGGAGCGCGGCGGCGAGTCCTTGGAGCGCCCGGCCGGCAATCAGCTGGGATGCGCTCGCAGCGAAGCCACACGCGAGTGAGGTGAGCGCGAGGCCTGAGGCTCCCCAGACGAAAAGGCGCAACTTTCCGAAGCGGTCCCCCGCGGCTCCGGCGGCAAGCGCGAGCGCCGCGAGCGCCACGGTATAGGCGGTGCCAATTCCCTGAAGCTGGGGCACAGATGCGGAAAATGCGTCCTGGATCGCGGGCAGTGCGACATTGATCACCGACGCTTCTAGAAATGCGGTACCGGAGCCCAGGATCGTCGCGATGAGAACCCATCGCTTCGCGTGAGAGGCACAGCCCGGCGTCTCGGGAGCAGCACGTACCGAAGTCTCGTCACCGGGCGGTCGGACCACGCTCATCATGGGTGGTCGTTCTCCTGTCGGATCTCAGGTCCGAGCGCTCACGGGGTCTTGATAGCATTCGCGCGGATCCGCGCGGCGCCTCCTTCCAAAGGACCGATGTGACGGGAGCCTGCGCAAGCGCACGTGTAATGTGGGGGGTGGGCCTCGGGCGGCCTCTCCTCACAGAAGCGTCTCGGTCGTCGGGCGATAAGGTCCAGTGGCGCGGAATCTGCCTACGCGATCTCGCACCGCGGGGGCCGGCGGGTCCTCGAGTGCTACCTCGGCCCGCCCGAGGCCCCTCGGTCCTGGCCGGCGTGAGACCAGGGCGCGGAGCTCTTCTCAGCAACCCTCTCCGAGGCTGTCCTGTAGTGGTGGTCCGGTAGCCGGAAGCCGAGAATGCGCAACAGCTCCACCTGCTTCTCCAGCGTGATATCCCGCGCGCGATAGGTCCGGCCGGAGCCGGGTGGTTGGGGTCTCCGGGCAGCGACGCCGGCCAGAACCTCGGCGGCGGCTTGGCCCAGAAGCGCTCCCGTGAGCCTCACGTTTCGGTTGCGAAGGCGCCAAGGACAAATGGGGAAGCTCGCCTCGACTCGGCCCTGCAGTACGAGATCGCCGCTATCTACTCCGACGTCGATGAAGTGAACCGTCACACCGGCGGACGCGAGGTCGGCGTGCAGCACCTGCCAGAACTCGGGAAACATCCCGCGATACTCTGGGAGAATCGAAGTATGCGCATTGAGAGCACCGAGCCTGGGAAGGCCGATCAGAGGCGCCTTCAGAATCGAGGTGCCGCAGACTAGGAGCAGATCGGGCGAACGCTCTCGACACCACGCCAGGGTTTCCGGGCGATTGACGCTGGGAGTCGAGTGAATGGAGAGAGGCTTCGGCCAAGCTCCGGACGTAGGGCCCGTCTCGCGGAGAAACTCGCGCTTTGCTTCTAGGATGAGTCGTTCTCCGATGAGCTGCACCCGGGAGCGCAGCCGCTCTCCACGCAGCCAAGTCTTTGTGACCGAGAGGTAGCTGTAAAGACGATCCGCGAAGAAAGTGCGGGTCGCTCCCCCGCGTATGCGCTGCACGCCAAGCCGAGGGTCCTCGACCACGATGCCTGCCAGTCCCAGCGTCTCGTGAAGCTTCTGAGCAACAAAGCGCGCGTGGGCGCTCGGATTCGTCAGCAAGAGGACGGTGTGCTCAGGCACCGGCGCGACTCTCAGAGCGTGCGACTGCGGGGAAGCGGATCCGGACCGTATCGGTCTCGACCCGGTCCAGCTCGCACGCCAACGCCTCACCATGGCAGGTCAGGCGCAGGTCGCCGCCTCCCTTGTGGAAGAAGCCGAACTCGAAGCCTGCGAGGTCCGAGGGGCCGAGCGATGGGAAGCGAAGCCCGTCCGCCCGAAAGTCGATGCTAGCGGGACCTACGCTCGCGTGGTCGCGCAGCACCAGATAGTCGAGGAACTTCGATGTCGAGGACAGCAGGATCCGGCCGTCGGCGTAGACCTCGGAGAGGTGCTCGAGCGCAGACCGCGTGTCGTCCGGAATGTGCCCGCTCTCGCGAGTGCGGCTGGCTCGGCGCTTTCCCAGGTGGGTATAGATCACCGCCGAGCCTCCCACCGCCTGCAAGCGCCCGAGGAGCTCGGGGGAGAGCAGCTCTCCCAACCCATCGATGTCGGCGAGATTCCAAGCGCCGTAGCGCCGGAACAGGTAGAGCGAGGACCGATCGGCGAAGCGGTGGGCCACGTAGGGACGATTGGCATCCTCGTCGTACGAGAAGATCTCCGGCGAGAGCAGACGCCGGGCGGGACTTAGGATTCGGTCGAGGCCCGCCCGCAGCGCGGTCTTCACCGGATCCGAGGACAAGCGGGCATACCACTCGCGGCGGCCGACCGGGCGGTCCTGACCGATCAGGTCGGTTAGGTTGCCGTCCCACGCGTAGCGGACGCCGGCGGCACGAATCAAGTCCAAGCTGTAGTCCACGTTGGGATATTCGTATCCCGAGGCATCCGTGAAGCTCGGCAGCCCCCCCGTTCCTCCGCGATGCGTGAGGTTGCACGAGGACCCCGCATGATCGATCCAGATGCGCGGTCGGACGGCCGCCTCGGCCATCCGCTCGAGGGCGAGCTCGGCCTCTTCGCGGCTGAAGCGGCGCTTCGGCGCCACCCAGTAGTCGCCCCACGTGTGCATGGAGTCATGGGGATGGGCATCCAGGATTTCGGGATGGTCGACGAGGTTCACCTGGTCGGGCAGGGCCTCGTTGTGGTTGAACACGAAAAAGCTGTCCGCAAACGGGAGCGCCAGTTCCTCCCAAACCAACTCATGGACCTGCTTCCAGTTTTCGATGGTCGTGTTGTCGGGGTCGTTGCTCAGGGTGAGCCAGGCTTGATAGGGCGGGGGATAGGCGAGGAGCGACGGGGCCCCCGACGGATCGCAACGACGCCAGAAGGGATTCATGTTCTCTCGTCCCGTTGGGACGCCTCCTTCGGCTTTTCGGCGACCAGGCAATAGCCGAGAGGAATGCCCGCAGAGGTGCTGGCCGAAACGCGCCGCACCGTGCGAAGGCTCAGGAGCCAACGTGCCAACCCCGAGTGAATCTTCGAAGCCAGTTTCCGGCTGGCGAGAAGCTTCCCCGTAAGGTCGAGCAAGACCTCTGGCGCTCCTCCATAAGCCTCGATGGAGAGCACCGACAGTCGGTTCGCACTGCAGAGCGTTCGGAGCTGGAGCTCGCTGTAGCGGTGGCGATCGTCCGGTCCTGTGAGCCAATAGAGGAAGGGTGAGCCTATGATCAACTTGCCCCCTGGACGCAGCACCCGCGCCATCTCGGGCCAGAGTCGATCCGGCTTCGCGTTGTACATCAAGAAATCTGTCGCGAGGAGCGTATCCGCGCGCTCGCTTGGCAAGGGAATGCCTTCCTCGAGATCGACCTCGTAGTCGAGGAGAGAGTTCGAAGGATCCCCTTGCGGTCGATCGATACACAACACCTCGGAAACTTGATCTCGATAGACCTGGTAGAGAGGGGCTCGCGCGCAGCCGAGATCCACCAGCACGCCTCGAGCGTGTCGTCGAAGGGCCGCTTCGTAGACTCCTGCCAAGATGCTTGTCATGAGTCGTGACCCAGCGCTCACTTCGCGAGGGTCCCGCGAGGCCTCCAACCCAGAGTCGGTCAAGACGAATTTCGTGGGTGTCCAAAGGTGTGCGTTCTTCAAGCGAAGCCCCTGTACAAAGACCGGTCGGGTGGACACCCCGCGTCGGACGACGTTGATTGCTGGGAAGGGAACTCCACCTCGGTGGGGCCTCTGCCCCGCGTCCGGTTCCGACTTCCGACGCAGGCTCGAATCGGCAAGGGAGGGAAGCTTCTTGAGCAGAAGAGGTCCCAGGCCTCCGGAATTCGACGGGAATCGTTTGGGCCGGGAACGCGTACCCGTCGGGAACCCGGGGAGCGGAGGCAGAGGTTCGAAGGGCGAGTCCGCCCGGGCCTTCTCGGGGTTGCCGGAAGGCCAGAACTTCACCCAGCCGTTAGTCCGTGGACGGCCGGTAGACTCGCACCGAGAAGCCACTCTGCACCTCGACACGCGAGTCGAGGTGCCCGAAGCGTTGGGCGAGCGAGGCCCGCAGACTCTCCGCGGCTTCGGCGATCTGTGCGTCGCTCAAGCGCCACGTCCACGACCAATCCCGTCGCACAACTTGTTCCACGAGCCGGCGCGGCTCCAGGTGGCGGGCGAACGCTAGGCGTCTCGGTGCTCCCACGGGCCGGAAGCCCTCCTGTTCCGGGAAGTTCTCGATCTGCTCATACGCTACGCCCACATTTCCGACTCGGTGGTCTCGTCTGAAACAGTCGTGCCACTGCGCCCACTCAGAGGCTCGGTCGTCCGCCCCACGAACGAATACGCCGCGGGGATTCAGAACGCGCGCAATCTCTTGCAGCACGTCGCGCCAGCGCGGGATGAGATGGAAGACATGTACGCCGAGGACGGCGTCAAAGCTCGCGCGAGTGAAGGGAAGCTGCGCGGCGTCGGCGCGCACGACGTCGACGGAGAGACTGCCGCGCTTGGCGAGAAGGCGCTCCATCATGCGCCGGGAGAGGTCCACGCCCGTGACACGCAAGCCCCGTGCCGCGAGCGGCAGGGCGAGGCGTCCTGTGCCGACGCCGATTTCGAGAAGGCGGGCGCCGGCCTTGAGCTCCGCCGCTTCCGTGACGAGTGCCGCAACCCGTTCCGCGACGCCGGGAGGGAAGCCACGCGTCGCATCATAGATATCGGCCGCCCGGTCGAAGACGACAGACTCGTCACGGGGTCCTTGAGCGCTTCTCTCGGTCATCTGGTTTCTCGGCGCGTCCGAAGGAGTGCTCTTGCGGTCAGGGCACGAGTGCCTGCTCGGTTCTTGCTCGATGGATGGTCCGTGCTCATTTTGCCCGCTCCACGAGAAACCCGCCTCCTCGACCACCCGGTCCCTTTCGTAGAGGAGTTCGCGAGCGGGTTGGTCTTGGCTCGGAGGAGCCCGGATCCCTGGGCGACACTCCTCGTCGCGTGAATCACGCTTCGGGTGACCTGCCACGTGGGGTAAGGTTCGCGAGATGCGCGGATGGGCCTTTTTAGTCGCGGCGCTGGCTTTGTGGATGGCGTGTAGCCGCTCCAGCGAAAAGACTGAACCCAGCCTCTCGCCCGCTCCCAAGCCCGCGACATTTGTCGGATCGGAGACGTGTGGCAGCTGCCATCCCGACCAGCTCGCGCGCTGGCGTACTTCACATCACGCCCGGGCGATGGAACCGGCCTCCGACGCGACCGTGCTCGGGGATTTCGCGCAGGGTGCGCTCACGCATTCCGGCATACACGCACAGGTCTTTCGGCGCGACGGTCGCTTTGGCTTTTCGGGAGAAGGAGCGGACGGTGCGGTCCACGACTTCGAGATCGCATACACCTTTGGTGTCGATCCTCTGCAGCAGTATCTCGTGCCTTTTCCCGGCGGACGCATGCAGGCCACGAGCTTCGCATGGGACGCCCGACGAAAGGTCGAAGGGGGTCAGCGCTGGTTCGACCTCCATCCGGGCGAGAAGATTCCTCCAAACGATCCGCTCTACTGGACAGGGCCGGCGGGTGCCTGGAACTTCCAGTGTGCGGAGTGCCACTCGACGGATCTTCAAAAGGGCTGGCATCCAGCCGAGTCGCGCTACGAAACCACCTGGGCGGAGGTCTCTGTCGGCTGTGAGGCCTGCCACGGCCCGGGATCCGCCCACCTCGCCTGGGCGAAAGGCCGGAGAGAGGGGAGCACCTCCGACGCGTCGCCTGACGCTGCGGGCAATGGACTCGTGGTGGGACTCCGGGCGAGGCAGGCCGGCACGTGGGTCTTCGACGGCCAGGCACCGATTGCAAAGCGCAAGGGCGAGCCCACATCCCATGCCGAACTCGAGGCCTGCGGTCGTTGCCACAGCCGCCGCGGCGTCATCGCAGAGCCCTACACCTACGGCCGCCCCCTCCTCGATACGCATCTCCCTTCTCTCCTCGAACCCGAGCTCTACTTTAGTGACGGACAGATACGCGATGAGGTGTATGAGTGGGGCTCCTTCCTGCAAAGTCGCATGTATGCCGCCGGAGTCACATGCAGCGACTGCCACGAGCCCCACAGCGGTGAACTTCGCGGAACAGGGAATGCAACCTGCGGCCAGTGCCACGAGGCCGCACACTACGACACCATTTCCCATCACCACCACGCGGTGGGATACGCCGGCGCGAGCTGTGTTTCCTGTCACATGCCCACGCGGGTCTATATGGTGGTCCACGCACGCCACGATCACTCGCTCCGCATCCCACGCCCTGATCTCTCGGCGCGACTCGGCACACCAAACGCCTGCGAGAGCTGCCACGCGGAGCGCACGCCGAAGTGGGCCGCGGAGACCATCGCCCGCTGGCGTGGAAACGCCGCGGCGCCGCGCGCGCACTTCGGCGAGGCGCTTGACGCGGGACGACAAGGCAGAGCGGACGGCGAGGAGCGTCTTGCGGCACTCGCGGACGACACCTCCCAGCCCCCGATCGCACGGGCGACCGCGGTTCATGAGCTCGCGCCCTGGCTCAGCAGTCGCTCGCTCCCGAGCGTGGAGCGGGCCGCTCGGGACGCGGATCCTTTGCTGCGTCTTGCCGCGGCCGAAACCGCGCAGGCCCTGGCTCCCGAGCGTGGGGTGGCGCTCGCCGCACCGCTCCTGCGCGATCCGGTGCGCGCAGTGCGAATCACCGCCGCGCGCGCTCTGGCCGCGCTCCCGCCGACGTTGCTTGCCGCCTCAGACGAGCGTCCCCTCGCCGACGCGCTCGCCGAGTGGCGTGCGGCGCAGCTCGCGAACGACGACCGCCCCGAAGCGCACATCAACCTAGGGGCGCTGCATGCGCAGAGGGGTGAGGCCGAGGCGGCCCGGCAGGAGTATGAGACTGCGCTACGCCTCGGCCCGTGGTTCGTCCCCGCGTACCTGAATCTGGCCGATTTGGAGCGCTCCGAAGGCCACGAAGTCGCGGCGGGCGAGCAGTTGGAAAAGGCGCTTGCCCTGGCGCCTAAGAACGCTGACGTTCACCTCGCGATCGGGCTCCTCCGCGTGCGGCAGGGACGTCTTCAAGACGCGGAGCAAGAGCTGCGCCTTGCCGCCGAGCTCGCGCCAGACGACGCCCATCTGACAGTCGTTTATGCGATCGCTCTCCAGTCCACGGGACGCGCGAGCGAAGCGCTCGTGGTGCTCGACGCCTTTCACCGCCGCCGCCCTGGCGAACGCGAGCCCCTGCTTGCCCTTGCGACGATCGCGCGCGACGCGGGTCAGCCCGAGAGGGCCCGGCAGGCGGCCCTTGCTCTCCAGGCACTCGTGCCCGATGACCCGGGCGCAGACGCGCTGGTGCGTGAGCTCGAAGAACCTCCTACCCAAGAGCAAGAAAATCGGTCCCGCTGAGTCCGGGAGCCAGGTCCACCCTCGCACTCTGCTGTGTGCCACGCCCTGGGCAGACCGCTTGGGGAGGCTCGGGGCCACGAATCCCGAGCGCGACTGGGAGGGCGGCTTCTCTGGTCGTCGGTTCAGGGAATGAAGCACCGGATCGTGGTTCTTTGCAGCGTCGAGGTCGTGGCGGGCGGT
Organism: Myxococcota bacterium; assembly: GCA_036758525.1. Lineage (GTDB taxonomy): Bacteria > Myxococcota_A > UBA9160 > UBA9160 > UBA9160 > UBA9160. Next base: position 4,216 of record DAIOWK010000089.1, on the reverse strand, counting down.
GGCAAACAGGCCCTTCGGACGCGGAAGCGTGCCATGATGGCCACGATTGCCGGCGTTTTTTGAAGGCAAGGCGGCTATCGGAGGTCCTGGTGAGGACGCATCATCCCAAGACGAAAGGGCGGCTGACCAGCCTGGGCTTGATCGGTGTGTGTCTATCGGTCGTGCTCGTCACGGGAGCGCATGCGCAGACCCCGCAGCCGCCTGGCCCCCCGCCCGTCTCGCCGCCTGCGCGGAGCGAGGCGGGTGTACCGGTGACCTTGGATGGCGAAGTGGTCTTCTACATCCACAGCGCCCTCGGGCCCTTTAGCGCCCAAGAACGGGCGGAGTCGGGCCGGCGCCGACTGATCCGCATTGCGGATGATCCCTTCTACAGCGAGGAGCTCTTTACCACTCAGAAATCCGACGCAGCCACGCTCATCTTCTACAGGGGTGATCTCGTGGGCATGATCACCGCGCAGGACGCAGCGAGCGCTCATCAGTCGCAAGAGGATCTCGCCTCCGAAAGAATCGAGGTGGTGGAGCAGGCGGTTTCCCGCTACCGCGAGAGGCGAGAGCCAACGCAGTGGAGGCGTGCGCAGATCGGTATCGGAGTGGCAACGGTCGCGTTGGTCGCCTTGCTCCTGACTCTGCGAATCCTTCATCGGTGGCTCGCCGCGGTGGTCGAGCGCCGACGCCAAGCGGGAATCGCGCTGCGCCTCCAAGAGCAGATCGTCATGAACCCTGATCGTTTCGCGGGGTTGGAGCTACGGGGGGTAAGGTTAGGCACGGCCGCCACAGCCACGCTGCTCGTGCTTCTCTACCTGCAGACGGTCTTCTGGTTCGTGCCGATTACTCGCGGCTATACGCTCGCTCTCCTGGAGTATCTGCTCGATCCCCTCGCGAACCTCTGGCAGGGCTTCCTGGCCAATGTGGGCAATTTCTTCTCGATCTTCGTGATCCTTCTGCTTGCGCGATACTTCTTGAAGGGGCTTCGTAGCCTCCTCTTGGCCGCTTCCGCGGACCTCGTCGAGCTGCCGGGCATTGAGCCGAGCTGGGCTCCGCATCTTTACCGGATCCTTCGACTCCTCGTCATCGGAATCACGGCTGTCATGATCTACCCCTACATTCCTGGCTCCAACACGGACGCGTTCAGGGGTCTCGGTATTTTAGGTGGCGCTCTCCTCACCGTGGGCGCTTCGAGCGCGGTCGGCAACTTCATCGCTGGCCTGATGCTCGTATTCAGTGACACCTTCCGCATCGGAGACCGCGTGAAGGTGGGCGACACGCTGGGTGATGTCCTGGAAACGAGCATGTCGCTCACCCGGATCCGGACGCCGAAGAATGAGGTGGTGACGTACCCCAATGCCATGCTGCTCAGCGGACATCTCGTGAACTACAGCGCAAAAGCGCGCGAGGAGGGTCTCATCCTCCACACCTCGGCGACGATCGGGTACGACGTGCCTTGGCGGAAGGTCCATGACCTGCTCGTCCAGGCGGCGCTTCGAACCCCTGGAATCGTTCCGCAGCCGGCCCCCTTTGTGCTGCAGACCGCGTTGAACGACTTCAGCATTACCTACGAGATCAACGCGTACACGCGTTCGGCGAACGCAATGGCCCAGATCTACGGAGCGCTGCATCAGAATATTCAGGACGCCTTTAGTGAGGCGGGGGTCGAGATCATGTCACCCCACTTCACGTCACTGCGGGACGGCAGCACGAGCACGATTCCCGGACCGGAAAAGCCGGTGGAGCATGAGTCCCGAGGCTTCCCGATTCGGGTGGAAGGGGGGTCGGGTAAGGAGAGCGTGAAGACCTGACGCAGATTTCCACGCGCGAACGCCCGGCCTTTGGACGGCTGGGGCCGGTGGACGCTTTTTCCCCCGGACGCCCGCTCAGACACGGAGGAGACTCGGGCACCTGACTCACCGGGGGAGCGCGCAGGACGCTTCGGATCGCGCGGCGCTTGCCCCCTGGTGACTCTTCACTCTCATGCAAGGGAGCGCTACCCCTTCGCCCCCTGAGGCGTCGTGGACGTTCCGCGCGAAACGGCGAATCGATCGAACAAGAGCGCCGCCCGCCTCGTGCGATCGCGAGACTCGCTGGGGGAAATTGAAGGGATGCACCGTGCCCTCGCCGCGTTTGCTCTGCTCGCCATCCTTGGGATGCTTGCGGGGTGCGCGACTCCCGTCGGCGTCCGGCCTCTCCGACCCGCGCAGGCCGAGCGAGCCCTCGAGAGCAATATCTTGAACGATGGACGTCCGAGTCCCGAGACCCTTCAGCAGCTCTTGCGCAGGGGGCTCTACGATCGATACCAGAAACACCCGGACGAAACCCTGGCAGAGCTCCGCGAGGAGGAAGTGCGCGGGGGCGACGAGAATCTGCTCTTCGCCCTGGCAGAGCTCTCATTCGAGCACGGCCTCCGCTCGGGAGACAAGCGCTACTTCCTCGCCTCGGCACTCTACGCGTACGCGGCTCTTTTTCCCGAAAACCCCCGCCAGTCCCTCTCGCCCTTCGATCCCCGCTATCGGTTGGCGTTCGATCTCTATGAGAGGGGCCTTGTCCGTGCCTTCCTCCAGCCGGACCGCAACGAAGTAATCCTCGAAAGCGGATCGTTTCCACTGCCTTTCGGGACGCTTCAAGTCACGGTTCCGCCCGAAGGCTTCCGCTGGGCAGGCTACGGCCTAGCGGACTTCGCCTCGGGTGCGGACTTCGAAGTGCGTGGCTTGCGCAATCGCTACCGCACCCCCGGGATCGGCGCGCCACTCCTAGCAGCGCTCTCGGCGGAGGCCGGACAGCCGCTCTCGCCCGCAGCCGCTTACATCCCCGCTCGTTTGCGGATTCCCGTGAGCGCACTTTTGAGGATTGATCCTCCGGACGCTGTTCTGAAAGAGGGCGGGGTACGAGCGACCCTTGAGCTTTACGCGCGGGGTGACGCCGAGCAAATCACGATCGCGGGCGAGCAGACCCCCCTCGCGTTCGAGCCCACAGCCGCCCTCGCCTACACGCTGGAGGGAGCCGCGATCTGGGACTTCGAGCTCGCAGGTTTTTTCTCAGGGATGTTCAGGACGGGGATCCTGCAGAATCTCCCCGGTGGTCTCATCATGCTCGAGCCCTACCGGCCAGGCAAGATTCCCCTCGTGCTGGTGCACGGTACGGCGTCGAGCCCAGCGCGTTGGGCTCAGCTTGTGAATGAGCTCGAGAACGATCCGCGGATCTGGGCGCACTACCAGATCTGGCTCTTCATCTACAACACGGGCAACCCCATCGGGTACTCGGGAGGGCGGCTGCGCAAGGCGCTCGCCGATGCCGAACGCACACTCGATCCGAGTGGACAGGACGCGGCGCTCCGACAGATGGTGGTGATCGGTCACAGCCAAGGAGGCCTGCTCGCAAAGCTCACTGCGATCGAGAGCGGGACCCGCTTCTGGGACGCAATCGCGAAGGTCCCCTTCGACGAGCTTAAGGCGGACGCCGAGACGCGCGAGCTCTTGCACAGCTCGCTCTTCTTCGAACCGCTTCCCTTCGTGAAGCGCGTGGTGTTCGTGGCGACGCCCCATCGTGGGAGCTACCTCGCGGGCTTTGGGTTCGCGCGGCTGATCTCGAAGTTCGTGAAGCTTCCCACGGACCTTGCCGCGCAACTCTTCGACGTGGCGAGTCAGAATCAAGCCGCGCTCGCCGTCGATGCGCTCCAGTCGCCTCCCACCAGCATCACGAACATGACGCCGGGGAACCCCTTCCTTCGTAACCTCAGTGGCATTCCGGTCGCGCCCGGGATCGCCGTAAACTCGATCATTGCCGTGAAGGGCGAGGGACCCCCTCAAGGCGGGAGCGATGGCGTCGTGGACTACGAGAGCGCGCATATCGAGGGCGCCGAGTCGGAGAAGATCGTCCGATCCGGGCATTCGACCCAGGACGAGCCCGATACGATCGAGGAGATTCGCCGAATTCTGCTCAAGCACGCGGCGCAGTTCGAACACGGACAGACGCTTCAAGCGATTCAGTGAGGCATCGAACCTCTAGCCCCAATGCGACATTCTTAAGATCCATCGCAGATCAGGGGTGTCCCAACGTTGGCCGATCGATCACGTGTAAGTCCCGGACGTGATTGGTGAAAGTACGGCTTCGCAGGTGTTAACGATTTGGAGTGCAGAGGATGCCACTGTCACCCCCGCACGGACCACCGGGGGTGTCGACGATGCATACGGGAAGGCTGCTGTTCGCCCAGCTGATGGAGCAT
>DAIOWK010000088.1:0-11764 GCA_036758525.1 Myxococcota bacterium | reverse complement strand
CAGCTCGCGGAGATCGCGCGCCAGCGCATCGTCGTCCTCGACGGCGCGATGGGCACGATGATCCAGCGCTATCGCCTGTCCGAAGACGACTATCGCGGGCCGCGCTTCCGAAGCCACCCGAAGGACTTGCGCGGGAATAACGAGCTCCTGGTCCTCACACGACCCGACGTCATCGAGGAGATCCATCGTCAATATCTCGACGCCGGCGCAGACCTCATCGAAACCAACACGTTCAGCGCGAACGCCGTGTCTCAGAGCGACTACGGTCTCGAGAGCGTGGCTTACGAACTGAATCTCGAAGCCGCGCAGCTCGCCCGTCGCGCGGCGGACGCCGCCACTGCGCGCACCAAGGACCGCCCGCGCTTCGTGGCGGGCGCGATCGGCCCCACCAATCGCACGCTCTCGATCTCCCCTGACGTGAATGACCCCGCGCTGCGCAGCATTACGTTCGATGAGCTGCGTGCGGCCTACGCAGCGCAAACGCGGGGGCTGATCGACGGCGGCGTGGATCTCCTCCTCGTCGAGACCATCTTCGACACGCTGAACGCAAAGGCTGCGATCTTTGCGATCGAAGAGGTGTTCGAAGCCAAGGCCACGCGCTTGCCGCTCATGCTCTCAGTCACGATTACCGACCGCAGCGGCCGGACGCTTTCGGGCCAGACGATCGATGCGTTCTGGACCTCGGTCGCACACGCCAAACCCTGGAGTGTGGGGATCAACTGCGCTCTCGGAGCCAGCGAGATGCGTCCCTATCTCGAGGATCTCGCCGCGATCGCTCCGGTTCTCGTCTCCTGCTATCCGAACGCCGGGCTCCCCAACGCGTTCGGGGAGTATGACGAGCTGGCGGCAACCACGGCGACGCTGCTGCGAGAGTTCGCCGAGAGTGGGCTTCTGAATCTCGTGGGCGGTTGCTGCGGGACCACACCCGAGCACGTCGCGAGGATCGGGCGGGCGGTGGAGGGCGTCGCACCGAGGGTGCCGCCCGAACCGGAGCGGCGCTTTGCGCGCTTTAGTGGTCTTGAGACCTTCACGATTCGGCCCGACACCAACTTTGTGATGATTGGCGAGCGGACCAATGTGACTGGCTCCGCGCGCTTCGCCAAACTCGTGAAAGCCGGCGACTACGCGACGGCTGTGGAGGTTGCCCTCGACCAGGTCCGCAGCGGCGCCAATCTGCTCGATGTGAATATGGACGAAGGCATGCTCGATTCCGAGCTGGCCATGACCACCTTCCTCAACCTTCTCGCCACGGAGCCCGAGGTCGCTCGGGTTCCCTTCGTGATCGATAGCTCGAAGTGGTCGGTGATCGAGGCAGGCCTAAAGTGCGTGCAAGGCAAGCCCATCGTTAATTCGATTAGCCTGAAGGAAGGAGAGGAGGACTTTCTTCGCAAGGCGTACCTGGCGCAGCGCTACGGTGCGGGGGTCGTCGTGATGGCGTTCGACGAGCAGGGGCAGGCCGAATCCGTCGAGCGCAAGGTATCGATCTGTCAGCGCGCTTTCTCGCTGCTCGTCGAACGACTGGGCTTCGGTCCGAATGACGTGATCTTCGATCCGAACATCCTTGCGATCGCCACGGGGATCGAGGAGCACAACGAGTTTGCCAAGAACTACATCGAAGCCACGCGCCTCATCAAAGAGACCTGTCCCGGCGCGCGCATCTCGGGTGGTGTCTCCAACCTCTCCTTCTCCTTTCGCGGGAACGAGATCGTCCGCGAGGCGATGCACTCCGCATTCCTCTATCACGCCATTCGCGCCGGCATGGACATGGGCATCGTGAACGCAGGCCAACTTGCCGTGTACGAGGACATTCCGAAGGACCTCCTCGAGCGCGTCGAAGACGTGATCTTTAATCGCCGCCCGGATGCGACCGAGCTCCTCGTCGAGTTTGCCGAGCGCGTGCGTGGCAAAGGCAAGAAAAAAGAACTCGACCTCACCTGGCGCGAAGCGCCCATCGAGGAACGCCTCTCCCACGCCCTTGTGCACGGCGTCGTCGACTTCATTGAACAGGATGTCGAGGAGGCCCGGCACAAGTACACAAAACCGCTCGACATCATCGAGGGCCCGTTGATGAACGGGATGCGAATCGTGGGGGATCTCTTCGGGGCCGGAAAGATGTTTCTGCCTCAGGTCGTGAAGAGCGCCCGCGCGATGAAACGGGCCGTCGCCTACCTGACACCCTTCATGGAAGAGGAGAAACGAGCCTCCGGCTCGGCGGTCCGCGCGCAGGCCAAGATTGTCATGGCAACCGTAAAGGGCGACGTCCACGACATCGGGAAGAACATTGTCGGCGTTGTCTTGGGTTGCAACAACTACGAGGTGATCGATCTCGGCGTCATGGTGCCATGCGATCGCATTCTGCAGACCGTACTCGACGAGGGCGCCGATTTAGTCGGCCTCTCGGGGCTCATCACCCCCTCGCTCGACGAGATGGTGCATGTTGCGAAGGAGATGGAGCGCCGCGGGCTGCGCCAGCCGCTGCTCATCGGTGGTGCCACGACCAGCAAACAGCACACTGCCGTAAAAATCGCTCCTGAATACGGACAAACCACTGTGCATGTTCTCGATGCCTCGCGCGCTGTGGGTGTGGTCTCGGGTCTGCTCGATCCGAAGCAGCGCGCGGAGCTCGATCGCAGGAATGGCGAGGAGCAAGAGCGCTTGCGGGGGATCTACGGCCTTCGCAAAGAGCACAAGCTTCTGCCCTATCGCGAGGCGCTCTCGAACCGGACCAAGATCGAGTGGCGGGTGGAGGATCTCCCGCAACCCTCGTTTACGGGTCGTCGGCTGCTCGACGACGTCCCCCTCGAGTCCCTGGTGCCGTATATCGATTGGACATTCTTCTTCTCAGCGTGGGAGCTGAAGGGGCGCTTCCCGAAGATCCTCGACCATCCCGCGCATGGAGCGGCAGCGCGCGAACTCTATGATCAGGCCCGGGAACTCCTCCAGCGGATCTGCGACGAAAAGCTTCTTCGAGCGCGCGGCGTCTTTGGCTTCTGGCCTGCAGCGAGCGACGGAGACGACATCGTCCTGTACACCGATGAGTCGCGTGAACGCGAACTCATGCGCTTCTGCATGCTGCGTGCGCAGCAGGCCTTTGAGCCTGGAAAGCCCAACCGCTCGCTCGCCGATTGGATCGCCCCCGCGGGCTTGGGACTCGCCGACCACCTTGGAGCCTTCGCCGTCACGGCGGGACTCGGCGCCGCGGAGCTGGCGCAGCGTTTCGAGGCTTCCCTCGACGACTACAACGCGATCCTCGTGAAGGCCCTGGCGGATCGCTTGGCCGAGGCGTTTGCCGAGTGGCTGCACGCTCGGGCGCGACGGGAGTGGGGCTACGGACAAGAAGAACGGCTCACGAATGAGGAACTGATTGAAGAGAAGTATCGTGGCATTCGGCCCGCCTTCGGCTATCCGGCCTGCCCCGACCACAGCGAGAAGCGGAAGCTCTTTGCCTTGCTCGAGGCCGAGGAGATCGGGATGGAGCTGACGGAGCATTTCGCGATGCTCCCCGCGGCCAGCGTTTCAGGGATCTATCTCGCGCACCCGCAGGCACGCTACTTCACGGTCGGCCGGATCGGCCGCGACCAGGTGGAGCAGTACGCGCGCCGAAAGGGAATCCGCGTAGGGGAGGCAGAGCGCTGGCTCACCCCGAATCTCGGGTACGATCCGGAGCGCTAGCCCGCGCGAGCGTCCCGCTTCCCCTGTGCCGCACAATCTGATAGACGCGAGGAGCGGCGCCTGCCCTCGGGCGGGCGACCTCGCCGGAGGACGCCATGTCGCAACAAAGCCCGAGCAACCTTGCGGCCGTCGATGCGGTAGGGCACGCGGAGCTTGTTCGTAAGGGCGAGGCGACGCCACGTGAACTCGTGGACGCCGCGATTGCTCGAGTCGAGAAGGCGAACAGCGAGCTCAACGCGGTAATCCATACCTCCTTCGAGAAGGCGCGCGCGCAAGCCAGCGCGCCCAACCTTCCGCACGGCCCACTCCGCGGCGTTCCCTTTTTGATGAAGGACTTGGGGGGCCAAACTGCGGGCGATCCCTACCACGCCGGCATGCGATTTCTGCGCGATGCGGCATGGAGGGAGACGGACGACAGCTACTTCGCCGCCAAGCTGCGTGCAGCGGGAGCGGTGTTTCTCGGGCGAACCAACACGCCCGAGCTTGGACTCCTTCCGACGACGGAGCCCGCGGCGTACGGCGCGACCAAGAATCCGTGGGACCTTTCACGCAGCGCCGGGGGCTCGAGCGGCGGGGCCGCCGCCGCCGTCGCCTCCGGCATGGTCCCGGCTGCACACGCAAGTGACGGTGGCGGATCAATCCGCATTCCCGCCGCGCATTGCGGACTGGTGGGGCTCAAGACCACGCGCGGGCGTTGCTCGTTTGGCCCAAGCCTTGGCGAGCGCTGGGGTGGCTTCTCCGTCGAGCTCGCCGTGTCGCGCACGGTGCGCGACACGGCGGCCGTTTTGGATGTAGTGCAGGGGCCGATGCCCGGCGACCCCTACGCGGCAACGCCCCCTGTGCGGCCTTACGCAAGCGAGGTAGGCGCCCCGCCGGGACGACTGCGCATTGGGCTCATGACCCGAGGGCCCCGAGCCATCGCTGTCGACGCCGACTGCACAGCCGCAGCTCGGCGCACCGCACACCTCCTCGAGGGATTGGGTCACACGATCGAGGAGTCGTATCCGCTGGCGCTGGACGAGCCTGGCGCCGTGAATGCGTATGTGACTGTGGTCTCCACCTCGGTCGCACGCGCCCTGGATGCGTGGGGCGCCAAAGTGGGGCGACCGGTGCAGCAGGACAGCGTCGAACCCCTCACCTGGGCGCTCGCAGAGCTGGCACGGAGCTGGTCCAGCACGCGCTATCTCGAAGCCGTTGAGGCCGTGCACGCCTTCGGACGTCGGGTCGCCGCGTGGTGGAGCCTCGGCTTCGATCTCCTTCTCACGCCGACCACTGCGGAGCCGCCGCCTCTGCTTGGCGAGATGACGTCGCCTCTGGACGTGCCGCTCAAGGGCTTCCTGCGGGCCGCGCCGTTTGGCGCGTTCACATCCTCGTTCAATATGAGCGGACAGCCCGCGGTGTCACTGCCTCTCCACTGGACCCAAGGCGGGCTGCCCGTCGGTGTGCAGCTCGTGGCAGCGACGGGCCGGGAGGATCTCCTGCTGCGTGTGGCCTCGCAGCTCGAGCAAGCCGCGCCCTGGGCGCAGTCGCGCCCACCGGTCTCAGCCTGAAGCGGGACGAGGTTTTCTCAATTCCGCGATGGCGGCCCGTACGAAGTCGCCGCTCAACCCACACGTGCGCTTTTGGAGAGCGCTGCTTGTACGATCGGTGAAGGTTCGCCCACGCAGGTGACCCAGAGCTGGTGCACGGCTCGCGTGGCTCCCACATGGAGAAGCCGCCGCAAAGCGGGCTGGTCGGGAAACTGGACCGCTCCCACATCGACCAAGATCACGTAGTCGAACTCGAGACCCTTGGCTTGCGCGATTTCGGTGACCTCGACTCCAGGGGCAAAGGTGAAGTCTTGGTGGGAGACGCGGCGCAGGTTCGGCAGCTCCGTCTCGACGAGACCACGGTGGTAGGTCTCGCTCGCCGCCTCATTGGGAGTCAGGACGGCTACGGAGGCCAGGGGCTCCTCGCGCGCGAGGGCTCGCAGGGCGTCCGCGAGGGACGCGACACAGGCACCCGGGTCGGTGAACTGAAGGCACTCGACCGGAGGGCCCGAGCGTACACTGAGCGGTGGCTCACTCTCCTCGGCGAGGTCGCCGAGCACCTCACGTGAAAAACTCGTGATCTCGTGCGAAGAGCGGTAGGACACGCGCAGGGTGTCGATGGAGGTGCCTTCGAGGCCGAGGTGCGCCAAGAACTCGGGCCACGACGTGAAGCCCGCCGCCTGCATGACGTGCTGCTGGGTGTCTCCCGCGAGCGTGAGGCTCCGCCGCTCGTCGAGACAATCGATCAGCACGCGTACTTCGACCGGTGAGAAATCCTGGACCTCGTCGATTGCGACGTGCCGGTAGCGCAGCGGCGCGCTCCCGCGCCCAAGCAGCGGGCCCACCCGCAGCTGCCACGCGCGCAACAGCAACGCGTCGTCTTCAGGGTCGAGCTCGGCTTGCATCTCGCTATCGCCCTCGAGCCACGCCGTGAGCTCCTCGTGCCGGGCGCGGTTCCAGTCGGCCGCGCGGCGCACTTCGTCCGCAGTAAAAGCGCCCGGCGCTACGCGGGCCACGGCCTCCTCGAGCATCGGAGCCTGGCAGAGCACGCTTGCCCAGTCGTCGAAGGCCTGGGCCGGCGTTTGCGGGCCGGGGTGACGACGCACCTGCTCTTCCAGCGCGAAGAGGAGCGCGGGATGGAGCTTGAGGCGCTCCACCACGGCGGGAGCGCTGGCCCGTTGATCCCGCGGAAGCTGCGGGAACAGGCGCCGCCGCTGCTCCGCGGCCCATTCCGCAAAGGTTGCAATGCGCGCGCTCCCCACACCGAGGGCAGGCAGCACGTGGGAGACGTAGCTCCGAAGGGCTGGCGAAAACACCACGAACAGAGTCCGGTCCGAATCCACGCTCGGATCGTCGTACGCGAGATAAGCGATGCGATGCAGTGCCACCGTGGTCTTCCCGGAGCCCGCACTCCCGCGGATCACCACGAAGCCTGACGAGGGGCGGGTAATGAGCGCGAACTGCTCGGGATCGAGCAGGCCTGCCAGCTCGGGAAGCCGCTTGTCCGCACGACGGCGCCGGCCGTCGAGGTCTGTCCCGAGGCGCCGCGCTGCGCCCTCGCCGGGTCCGAAGGCGCGGAGCGCCGCGCCCTCGCCGCCGTGCAACCGCAGCCGCTCTCGCGCGGTCTCGCGCCAAGCTCCCGGGGCTCCAGCCTCGCGCGTGAACACCCCCTCGGGCGCTTCGATCCGTTCGAGCACTCCGGCGCGGATGGCGACTGTGCGGCGTGTCACCACGATACCCGCACGTCGGCGCCCGGCCATCACCTCCTCGTACTCGTCTCCCTGCCCGTAGCGATAGAAGATCTTCGAGACGGGCGCGTTCCTCCAGTCGACGATTCGGAGGCTCCCCTCGATGCGCGTGGCCCTGCCGAGGAAGAGATCACGCTCCCCGGCGCTATCGCGCAAGCGTAAGTGGGCGAAGTAGGGCGAGGAGGGGTCGACCTTGGGTGCGTTTCGAGAAGCCCGAAGCTGGCGCAGCAGCGCATTGCCTTGGTCCCACTGCTGGTGGAGCGCTGGGGCATCCTCGGCCTTCATGGGTTCGAGCATGATCTCGCGCAAGCGGGAGAGGTCGCGCACCAGCGCAACCTCGGCCGCGGGAACGTCCGCCTGCGGCTCCGCCAAGCGGGCGCGGGTCGCCGCGAGGAGTTCCAACTCCTCCTTGACAATGGGATTCGTCAACCCCTCTCCCCACAAAACGAATCGTGAACAGTAGCAGCAGCGTCCCAGGCCGCGCTTGCCTGGTAGCGTGTGCGTGCCCAACCCTCCCACAATGAGGACTGCGATGGCACGAGGGATGGAGATCCACGGAGACTGCCCCGGCCCAAACGCAGGCGTCTTCGGTCACTCCGGTGCGGGTGGATCCTTGGCCTTCGCCGCTCCCACCGCCAAACTCGGCTTCGCGTACGTGATGAATCAAATGCAATTCGGACGCTATCTGATCGGCCCGCGCGCAAATACCTTGGTAAGAGCCACCTGCGAGTGCCTTTGAGATCGGGGCCCTACCCTGCGCCGTGCTTCTCCAAGAAATGCTCGATCAGCCAACCTGAGATGCTGATTCGGCCGCGGAAAAACTGCGGCATGGAGTCGTAGCGAAAGAAGGCTGCGTCCTCGATCTCCGAGGTATCGATTCGGAGCTCACCGCCGGCGTAGCGCGCGGTAAAGCCCAGCATGAGAGAGTGCGGAAATGGCCAGGGCTGGCTCGCGAAATACCGCACGTCCTTGACGTCGATCCCGGTCTCTTCATGAATCTCACGGGCCACGGTCTCTTCCAAGCTCTCGCCGGGTTCGACAAAACCTGCCGGCACGCTGTAGAAGCCGGGCGGGAAATGCGGAGAGCGTGCAAGCAAGATCTCCTGGTCTCGCTCGACGGCTACGATCACCGCGGGCGCGAGCCGTGGGAAGCAGGTAAGACCGCAGCGCGGGCACACACGCGATCGTTCGGTCTTGCGCGGCTGCGTCCCTTCGCCGCACGCGCCACAAAATAGGTGGGTACGATCCCATTCCACGATCTGTACCGCGCGTCCCGCCAGCGCATGAAGGGTTTCGTCGAGGCGACCAAACAAGAGCCGCAGATCGCGGAACGTCATTCCCGGCGGTGCCGCGTGATCCGCGGCCACCTCGGCTGAAAAGCAATGCTGCTCGCCAAGCTGTCCTAGATACTGCAAACGGAGTGTGTCGAGGCCGAGCGCCTCGGGGTGAGCCGCGGGCTCGAGAGCAAGATCGTCGCTCACGAGCAGCTCGCGCCCCCGAAAGACAAACCAAAGCGCGCGCTCCGGCCGCGGATCCGGCGGCACAAGTCCCGGCACAAAGCGGCGCGTCACGGAACTCCCTCCACGCGAACAGGCGTCGTGAACCGGCCGCGACGTTCGAGCCGCACGCTGGGCCCCGTAATCTCGAACGCACCAGAAAGTCGCACGTCGTCCGAAGCACTCCCCACCATCACCTCGATCGTTCCTGGCTCGACAATCCATCCCTCTTCGAGTCCACGAAATGCAAGCTGCTCGACCGCCAACTCGAAACGGAGGCGCTTGGTCTCACCCGCCCGGAGCGCGATCCGCACAAAGCCGCGAAGCTCCTTCACGGGGCGAGTGACGCTTGCCACGGGGTCATGGACGTAGAGCTGGACGACCTCCTCGCCGAGACACCTGCCCGCGTTCGTGATCTCTGCACAGATGGCCACGATACCTCCGGCCGGTACGCGTCGGGGCTCGATCAGGAGGTGTGCGTATTCGAAGTGTGTGTAGGAGAGCCCGTGGCCGAAGGAGAAGAGCGGGGTTGCTTTTGAGTCGGCGTAGCTCCCCTTCCAGTGCGAGCGCCCTCCCGACGGCTTGTGACCGTAGTACACCGGAAGCTGCCCAACGCCGCGCGGCATGGAGATCGGAAGTCGGCCCGAGGGATTCACATCGCCGAAGAGCACGTCCGCGACGGCGCTTCCGCCTTCCTCACCCGGGAGCCAAGCGTGGACCAGCGCCCCCACGTGCTCTGCGATCCAAGGCACGGCGAGGGGTCGACCATCGATCAGGACGACGACGATCGGCCGTCCCGTCCGAACCACAGCCTCCACAAGCACCTGCTGCGCGCCGGGCAGTCCAAGCTCCGCCCGGTCGATGGATTCACCACTCGTGCAGCCGTCGACCAGCCCCGAACGTCCCCCCACGACGAGGATCGTGACCTCCGCCCGCTCCGCGAGCGCAACGGCCTGTGCGAAGCCCTCCGTCGAGGATCCCAGGACCTCGCAACCCCGCGCGAACATCACCTCGGTCTCGCGGGAGACACTGCGACGCACGCCCTCGAGGACGCTCACCATCGGCGGGAAGCACTCGCCCAGGTCGATGCTCGATCTCGGTTCGCCCTCTTCGGTCACAGGCCTCGGTGCTTCGGACTCGATCCGCCCGAACACCATCTCAAGGTGCGTGGGATAGTGATAGTCCCCTTGGAGAAGGCGGATCTGGTCGGCGCTCGGTCCCAGTACGGCGATCGAACCCAGGTTCTTCGCGAGCGGCAGGAGATTTCCCTCGTTCTTGAGCAGAACGATCGACTCCGCGGCGGCGCGCCGCGCAAGGGCGCGTTGCGGGGGTGTGTCAAAAACGCTGGGCGCTGCGACTGCGTCCACCGATGGCTGCTCGAAGAGACCGAGCAGGAACTTGGTCCGCAAAAGGCGCCGTAGCGCCCCGTCGACGAGCGCGATCGGCGCCCGGCCGCTCTCGAGCGCCTCCCGCAGCGGCGCCCCGTAGCAGTCCAGTTGCGGCAGCTCGACGTCGATTCCCGCATGAAGGGCCCGAAGCGCTGCCTCGCCCTTGTCGCCAGCGATGTGATGGTAACCACGCAGGCAGTCGACCGTGAAGTAGTCGGCCACCACAACACCATCGAAGCCGAGCTCGTCCCGTAGGAGATCCGTGAGAAGCGCCCGCGAAGCGCCGCAGGGCACGCCGTCGAGCTCATGGTAGCCATTCATGATCGAGCCCAGGCCGGCCTCGCAGATCACGGCCTCGAAGGGCGTTACGTACACCTCGCGCAGTTCGCGAGAGCCCAGATGGGCTGGCGCCCAGTTCATCCCGCCTTCGGAGGCCCCGTAGCCCACGAAGTGCTTGCCCGTGCAGAGGATCCCCTCGGCGAGGCGCTCTCCCTGGACACCGCGCACATACGCGATGCCCATCTGGGAGATGAGATACGGATCCTCCCCGAAAGTCTCTTCGGTACGACCCCACCGGGGGTCGCGAGCGACATCAAGCACTGGGGCGAGAGCCTGATGCGCACCGACGGAGCGCATCTGCAGACGGATTCCGTCGCCGATCTCGCCCACCAGCCCGGGATCGAACGTGGCGGCCAGGCCGATGGCTTGCGGAAAGCAGGTGGCGTCGCGGCCCAGATAGCCCGCACAGCTCTCCTCATGGATGATTGCCGGGACTCCGAGGCGCGTCTCTTCCATGAGAAAGCGCTGAATTTCGTTCGCGAAGGCCGCGCTCTCCCGGGGTGAGAGCAGGGTTGCGCCGCCGATGCGCGTCACCTGTCCGATTCCATGGGCGAGCTTCTCGCATGCGGCGCTGCGCTGGAACCGGCCCTCGTGAAGCAGTTGGGTCGACCAGACACAACCCAGCTGGGCGAGTTTCTCATCGAGGGTCATGCGCGAGAGAAGGTCTTCGACGCGCTTCTCGACGGAGAGCGAGGCGTCGAAGTACGGAGGCTTCATCGGATGACTCCGGGGAGGTCCCAGTACCCGCCGAGGACGTGGATCGTCGGCGGGGTGCCGAACGGCGGGGCGCCCTCTCCCTGCCTGGGCGGGGACGTGGCCACGGCGCCCCGCGTGGTGAAGCGCGGGAACACGCGGGGCCAAGCTCCGTGCAGAATCCCCATTCGTCGTCGTCCTCCGCGCCGCTGAGCTACCTACTATGGCATGGATCCTCGCTACCGAAGCGCGGTGAACCGCGACGTCCCCGAAGCGCGCCCGGGCGAGTTCGCCCCGGTTTCCATCGGGCCTCTGCGTGTGTGGCCGCCGGTGGTGCTGGCACCCATGGCAGGCATCACCAACGCACCCTTCCGTACGCTTTGCCGACACTTTGGGGCAGGCCTCTATGTAAGTGAAATGATCACCGCCCGAGCCCTGGTGGAAGGCAATGCCAAGACGCTGCGGCTCGCGGGCTTTGCTCCTGAAGAGAAGCCCAGGAGCCTCCAACTCTACGGAGTGGATCCCCGTTACGTGGGCGAGGCCGTGGCCTTTCTTGCCGGCGAGAGTCGCGTGGATCACATCGACATGAACTTCGGCTGTCCCGTACCGAAGGTGACTCGGCGTGGTGGTGGGGCTGCGATCCCACTAAAGCCCAACCTGTTGCGGGCGATCGTGCGAGCCGCCGTGCGGCATGCGGGCCCGGTACCCGTGACCCTGAAATTTCGAATTGGGGTAGACGACCGTTATCAGACCTATCTGGAGGCCGGCCGAATTGCTTCCGACGAAGGCTGTGCCGCCGTTGCTCTGCACGCCCGAACGGCCGCACAGCTCTACGACGGCGAGGCACAATGGGAGGCGATCGCTCGGCTCAAGTCTGCCGTCGGGCGTCTTCCGGTGTT
>DAIOWK010000087.1:0-11823 GCA_036758525.1 Myxococcota bacterium | reverse complement strand
CGGCCTGCGAGATTCTTTTCGTCATAGATGATGCGGCCCGCACGGCCAAGATTGAAGTGGCCGAAGACGAACGGAATTTCGAAGCCATGGCAGGCACCGAGCATCTTCGAGAGATCCGCACCAAGGACGGTTGGCTCTTCGTCCCAGTCGAAGCGGTAGACGAAGACCTTCGGCTGGGACCGACGGAGCGCCGCCGCGGGGCCGTCGGCACCCGTGGCTTTCCACATGCGCGACCGTGCGTCGGCGGTGGCGAGGTAAGTCCTCTCGTTCACGAAGCGGGGGATGATCCAGAGCACCCTCCTGATGCGGGTCGGATCCGGGTAGAGAAAGAGCCGGAACTCGTCCCGGTTCGTGCCGACCATGACGGGCACACGGTTCCAGCCGTCCTCGCTCGCGAAACGCTCCTCGAGCCGGCCGTCTGGCAGCACCGTGCCATCGGCGAAGACCAGGGGCATCCGGATCATGCCTCCCGATCCCGGCGTATAGGCCGCGAGGAGCTCTGATGCAGCCTTCCCGCGCAGGTAGGCCGCGACCTCCGCATCGCTCATGGCTGCGAGCTTTGCCTTGGCCGCCGAGCGATCGGCGGCGCCATCGCGCTGGAGGAGAAGCAGCACGATCTCCCCTGAGCTCTGCGGTTGCCCGGGCTGGGCGGCGTCCGCGAGATTCTCGGCCTCCTCCGGGCTCGTGCGGTAGGTGCCACCGCTCTCGCTGATGGCGCGGTGAAAGAGCCCTTTCGCTTGGGGCGCCACCAGCAACGAGTACACGTTCGTGCCGCCGGCCGACTCTCCGAAGATTGTCACGTTTCCGGGATCGCCGCCGAAGGCCGAGATGTTGTCGCGCACCCACCCAAGGGAGCGCACCAGATCGAGGGTTCCGAAGTTGCCAGAGCGTTCCTCGTCGTTCGCTGCGCCAGCGCGGAGCGCGGCGTTGCGCAGCCAGCCGAGGGGCCCGAGGCGGTACTGCACCGTCACGACCACGACGCCTTCGCTCGCCGCGAGATTCCCGCCCTCATAGAAGCTCGCGGTGCCGATTGAATTGCCGCCGCCGTGGATCCAGACCATGACCGGGAGGCGCTTCGCTCCCGTGGGCAGCTGCCCGGACTCAAAGCGCGGCGTCCAGATGTTGAGCGTGAGGCAGTCCTCGCTCCCCACCTGTGTCCCAGGCTTCCCTTCCACACCGCCGAATAGGCTTACGTATTGCGGACACGGGGCCCCAAAGATGAGGGCCTGACGCACGCCCGACCAGGGCTCCGCTGGCTGGGGCGCGCGCCATCGAAGCTCGCCAACCGGTGGCTTCGCGTAGGGGATGCCCAACCAGGCGCTCGATCCGTAGCGACCGTCGCCGCCGATAATGTCTCCACTCGGTGTAGAGCGCTGCGTGGCGGGGTCGGGAGAGGGGACCTTGTAGGGCTCCCTCGGATGGCTGCACGCCGCGGTGCCGAGAATGAAGAGCATGAGGGCGCTGAGAGCGGCAAGCGGGCGACAGGGGGCCATGGGTCCTCCGGGCAGGAGGGGAGTGTTTAGGACTACCGTACCGCGTCGGGGATCGGGGTGCCGTAGTGCGACGCAAAAGTCGGCGAGGTTCTCGCCGCCACCGCCGTCCATAGCAGGAGAGTGGAGGTGCGAGGGATCGGGGCTAGTCGCTGTGGCCGTGGCGGACCTGGCGGTGGGCGACTTCTCGCGGCGAGCTCCTGGGTTGCCAGCGAAAGAACGGTGAGGCGGCCGTCGAGGTAGATCTACCCAAGACTTCGATGATTGCCCTGGCGACGGGATTGACCGGTACAACGGTCGACCGGAGAGCGTGCAGTGCGGTCTTGCCACCACGCGGCCGTCTGAAGCACGTCTCCCGCTCCGCCGCGAGATGGATTACGCTGCTCCCCCTTTGGGGCGCGACGGAGGCGACAGTCGTCGTCGAGACGGGCGCGGTCCACCGATGTGCGCTGGAGACGAACTGAAGGCCCGAAACCCCGAGCCGACGCATCCGCTCCAGCAACGCGTCGATCTTGTTCTCGTGCTCCTCGGCAAGGAGCTCAAGGTCCGGTACAAGGGCACGGTGCTCGGCTACGCCTGGTCGGTGGCGTACCCCCTTGCCTTTACCCTCGTCTTTTATTTTGTCTTCCGGCTGATCGCGCGGGTACCGATCGAAAACTACGCGCTCTTCTTGGTGATGGGCCTGTTCCCTTGGCAATGGTTTCAGAACTCGATCAACGGCGCCAATGGCTTCTTGCTTGCCAACGCTCCTCTCATCAAGAAGGTGAGCTTTCCGCGCTCACTGCTCGTCCTGACCGGTGTCTTGAATGACCTTGTCCACTTTGTTGCATCGATTCCCGTCATCGTCGCCCTTCTGTTGTGGAGCGGGGGACGGCCTACCGCCGCATGGCTCTGGCAAGTCCCAATCTTGATCGTGATTCAGTTCGGTGTGACCTACGGACTCTCGCTTCTCGTCGCCACTGCAAACCTCTTCCTGCGCGACCTCGAGCGCCTTGTGGGCATCGTGACCATGCTCTGGCTGTACGTGACGCCTGTCCTCTATTCTTGGGACATGGTGCCGGCGAGCATCCGGTGGACGCGATGGTTGAACCCCATGGCGCTTGTCATCGGGAGCTGGCGAGAAGTTTTCGCTGAGGGACATCTCACCCCCGAGGTCGTGGCCGCCGCCGCCGGTTGGTCGATCTTGATCGCAGTGGCTGGACAGCTCGTCTACCGACGACTCGAATGGAGGTTCGCGGAGCTTGTCTGACGGACCTGCCGTGTGCGTCAACCGAGTCAGCAAGGAGTTCCGGTTGGGCGGCACGGCGCACCTCGGGCTCAATAATCTGTTGCTGCGGTCGCCTGAAGGACGTCACGACCACCGTCGCGTACGTGTCGAGGCCCTTCGCGACGTTTCGTTCGAGATTGCACGAGGCGAGTGGGTGGCGATGATCGGACCGAACGGCTCGGGCAAGAGCACGATGCTGGGATTGATCGCGGGGGTGCTGCACCCGACCTCCGGCACGATCGAAGCGCACGGCCGGATTTCGCCCCTGCTGGAGCTTGGCGCGGGCTTTCATCCCGAGCTCACCGGTGCGGAGAACGTGCTGCTCAATGGAGTGATCCTCGGGTTGACGCGCGCCATGGTGCGAGAGCGCTTCAACAAGATCGTCGAGTTCTCGGGATTGGGAGATGAGATCGATCGTCCTGTGCGGACCTATTCCTCAGGCATGAGCGCGCGCCTTGGGTTCTCCGTGGCCGCACACGTGGATCCGGAGATTCTCCTCGTGGATGAGGTGCTGGCGGTGGGCGATGAGGCCTTCGCGCGGCGTTGCCTCGACAAGCTGCGAAGTTTCCACGCCGCCGGAGTGACGATCGTGGTGGTGAGCCACACGCTGACGCTCGTCGAAGCGCTTTGCGACCGCGCGCTCCTGCTGGTGGGCGGGAAGCTCGTGGCTGCGGGACCGCCCGCTGAGGTCATCGCGACCTATCGCTCTAGGATCGCGGGTTGAATCCCGCGGGTCTGACCGTGGCTTCGGAGCAGGCGTCTATAGGGTCTTTGCGCGCAAGCCGAGGCGCCCCGGCCTAGGGTCGCAGCACCGCCGCGCAGCTCCGCGCAAAGAGCGACCTTCGCAACCAGACTTTGGATGCGGCGGGGTGCGCCCAGCTCGCTCGGGTGTTGCCGAATCCGGGTCGGACGGCCGGGGTTCTACCCGAGATCCGTCGCGAGCTGGAGCCACGGCCTCTGTGCGACCGCCCTACGTCAGAACCCTCGAAATTCGAGCACCCCGAGAAGGCTGCCGCGGGTGGGATTCTCCCCCGTGATCCGGGGCCTCGAGGCCAGCGCCCCCCACGCATGTGCAGAACTCAAGCTCTAGCTAGCAGCGACCGATGCTAGGTCCCAGGAAATCCAATGACTCTTCCGGCTCAGCCGCGGTGGGAGGCGACGCGAGGCCAATGAATGGTTTCTGGGACTTCCTAGTTCGGCCGGCGCTCGAAGCCGCAAGGGCGCGGGTGGTCGTAGAGATCGGATCGGAAGGCGGCCGGCACACCCGCCGCCTTCTCGAATGGTGCGCGATCCACAGCGCACACCTGCATGTGGTCGAACCAGAGCTGCGATACGACGTCGACGAGCTCGCTGCGGCTTATCCCGAGCGAGTGACCTTTCACCGCGCCACGAGTCTCGAGGTGTTGGATCAGCTCGGTCCCGTAGACGCTGTCCTCATCGATGGGGATCACAACTGGTACACGGTTTACCACGAGCTCAAGATGCTCGAGTCCGTGCACCGATTCACCTTCCCCCTGGTCCTTCTGCACGATGTCGCATGGCCCTTTGCCAGGCGGGACATGTACTACGCACCCTCCCGCATCCCGCCGGCGTACCGCCACAGTTACACGAAGGGCGGGGTCCGGCGCGGTGAGGGCAAGCTGGTCCAGGAAGACGGTCTTGCGCCGGAGCTCTACAAAGCAGAGCAGGAGGGTGGCGCGCGCAACGGCGTCCTTACTGCGGTGGAGGACTTTTTGCTCGAGACCGATCTCGGGCTGCGACTGGAGGTCGTGCCCGTCGATTTCGGGCTGGGACTACTCGCCAGCGAGGCGCTCCAAGAGAGACGTCCGGCACTGTGTTCGCTGCTCGATCAGCTTCACACCACGGAATTTTTAGAGTGCCTCGCCGCCCACGCCGAGGAACGCCGCATCGATGACCTGGTCGGTCTACAGGGCGAGAACCATCGGGCTCGCGCAGAACTCATGCGGGTCAGCGCGGACCTTGGACGTCACCAAGCGGAGCTGGCGCGTCATGAGGTGGAGGTAAAGCGCCTACGCGAGATGCTGGGCGGCGTCTTCGCGGAGCTCGAAGCCGTGCGGAATGAGCTCGCGACGGCGCGACATGAGCTCGCTCATGTCACAGGTTCGCGTTCGTGGCGATTTACAGCACCGCTTCGCCGCGCGGGAAACGTCGTACGAAGTTGGGAGCGCACAGCGCAATGAAACTGTCGGTGGTCGTTGTCGTATACAACATGCGGCGGGCGGCCGCGCGGACTTTGTTTTCGCTTTCTCCGCGCTACCAGCAGGCGATTCGGTCCGAGGAATATGAGCTCATCGTTGTGGAAAACGGCTCGACCCGACCACTCGATCCGGAAAAGGTGCGCGAGCTCGGGGACAATGTCCGCTACTTCTTCCTGGAGAACGCTGGTCCCTCGCCCGCCTCCGCGGTGAACTTCGGACTGCGCGAGGCGCGCGGTGAGCTGGTGGGTGTGCTAATCGACGGCGCGCGCATCACGACGCCAAACCTCCTCCAGCTCTCAGAGCGAGCGTTGGCCACGCATCCCAGGGCCATCGTCTGTACCACGGGCTGGACCCTCGGTCGCGAACCACAGAATTGGGCGATCGCACGCGGCTTTGACGAGGCCAAGGAAGACGCGCTTCTCGACGAGATCCGCTGGCCGTCGGAGCCTTACCGACTGTTCGAAATCGCCACGCTGGATGGGTCCTCGTCGATTCTCGGCCCGATCGCCGAGAGCAATACCCTCTTCATGCGGCGCAAGCTCTGGGACGAGCTGGGCGGGATGGACGAGCGCTTTGACCAGCCCGGCGGTGGCTTTGTGAACCTCGATACGCTCGAACGAGCCCTCAGTCTCCCGGGAGCGGAAATGGTGCTGCTTCTTGGCGAGGCCAGTTTTCACCAGGTGCATGGCGGGATCTCGACGAACTCGCTTCCCCACCAACTCGCGAGCGACCTCGAACAGTGGCATATCCACTACCAGAACCTCCGGCAACAAGACTGGCGCCTCCCCAAACCGAAAATCACGTACTATGGGACGCTTCCCGAGAACTACCGCACGCACCTGATCGAGTGGGCGAACCAGCAAACGCTCGCTCGGGTGAAGTTTTTCCGTGACGAACTCGAGCGGCTGCGAGCACAGGCGGACGCCGCTACCCGAAGGGTTCAGGAGTTGGAGAGCGCGCGCCCCGAGCCCCCGTCGCCGTCGCGTTGGTCGCGTTGGTTGCCGAGGCGTGTGCAAGGACACCTGCGAGGTGCCCTGTGAGTGCGGCGCTTGACGACGCCGCGAGGCGCGTAGCGGCGCTCGAGAAAGAGCTCGTCGAATTGCGCGACGTGCTGCGCAGCGCGCAGGCGGAGCTGCATCTCCTGAGGGCCAGCCTGGCCTTCCGGGTGGCCTATGCGGCGGCCCGTCTGCTGCACGCCGTGGCTCCGCCGGGAACCGGGCGCGGCCGGAGCTTTGCCTATCTGCGGACCCTCGTTTGCTGGCTTGTTCGTTGGCGACGTTCCCTCGCGAGTCGACCGGCCCGCGAGGAGCTCCGGGCTGCGCTGCTCGGGCTCCGCCCGCGCGCGCCCGAAGTGCCCGAAATCCGGCGAGTCGCGACGGAGCGTGCGGCACCGGTCTTTGCGATTGACGATTGGCAGGAGACGCCGCTCCTTCACGAGTCCGAAGTCGATGAGCTCGTGGCGGCGCTGTGGGCATCGCTCGAGCCCGCCCATGACACGCGGGGGATGTGAGTTGCGCAAGGCGACGCTGATCGTTCTCGCCTGGAACAAGTGGGAGCTCACGCACCGCTGTCTCGAGACCTTGCGGCGCACCCACCTGCCCGACACCGAAGTCATCGTCGTGGACAATGGATCGACCGATGAGACGAGGCACGAACTTTCGAGCCGCCGCTGGGTGCGCGTCGTGCGGCTTCCCGAGAACACAGGTTACGTGCGAGGGAACAACGCTGGGATCGAGGCCGCCGACCCAGACTCCGATATCGTGCTTCTCAACAACGACGTCGAGTTCCACCAACGCGACTGGCTCGAGCAGCTCCGCCGCTCCGCGTACGCGGCAGACGACGTCGGCATCGTAGGATGCCGCCTCACGCTGCCCGATGGACGCTTGCTTCACGCGGGAACGTACATCCTCTCGGACACGCTTTGGGGACAGCAAATTGGAGCGCTCGAGAAAGATCTCGGGCAGTACGGACGCGATCGTGAGGTGCAGGGAGTGGTCTTTGCGGTGGCCTACCTGCGCCGCGATGTCCTGAACGCGATGGGTGGCCTTTGCACCGACTTCCACTCGTATTTCGAGGATACCGACTACTGCCTGCGAGCGGCAGAAATCGGCTTCCGCACCGTGCTCTGTGGCGAAGTCACGTTGGTACACGCGCAACACGGCTCGTCAGGCAGCGAGGCCGCGACCCTCCGGCTGTTCCGTGGGAGCCAGAGCATGTTCCGCCGCAAGTGGGAGACGCGACTGCGAGAGCGGGAGCAGCCCGAGTTCCTGTGGCAGTCTGTCATGTCGCTGCCGGGCGGCTACGCCGAGTCCAGCAAAGCGTTCGTGCGCGCCTTCGTGCAAAGGGGGGCCCGCCCGCTCTACCGATACGCCTACGGACTTGGCACACCCTTCCCCTTTGCGGAGCCAGCTTCGACCAACGACTACCTGCTCGACGTGGTGCGCCAGCGCACCGTCCCGCGAAAGCCTCGAATCGGTGTGGTCTATGCACAGGGCGACGTGTTCGCTCGCAACCCCGCCTCGTATCGCATCGGGTACACGATGCTCGAGGTGGACGGGTTCCCGGCCGAGTGGGTGCGGCAGGCCCAGGGCATGGAGGAGGTGTGGACGCCGACAGAGTTCAACCGTCGGGGACTCCTGGCCTCAGGTCTGCGGCGTCCGGTGCACGTCATGCCGCTTGGGGTGGACACCAACTACTTCCACCCGGGCATTCGCGGCTTCCGGAATCCCCACGGCGAGTTCGTGTTTCTAACCAGTCTCGAGTGGGGTGAGCGCAAGGCCCCGGAGTTGTTGCTCCGCGCCTTCAGCGAGACCTTCACGGCCCGTGAGCCGGTCCGTCTGGTGGCGAAGATCTCCAACACAGATCCCTCGGTCAGTCTCAAGGAGAGGATCCGTGCGCTCGGGCTCAAGGCGGGTGGAGGTCGAATCTCGTATCTGCTGAACCGCGCGATCCCCTACCACGAGCTCGGAGCCCTGTATGGCTCGGCCGATTGCTTCGTTTCGGCGAGCCGGGGAGAAGGTTGGGGAATGCCCGTCCTCGAGGCGCTGGCCTGCGGCCTGCCAGTGATCGCGACCGACTGGGGTGGTCACACGGCCTATCTGCATGAGGGAATCGCCTACCCGCTTCGCGTGCGCGCAACAGAGCTGGCGCGCGCCAAGTGTCCGTACTACGAGGGCTTGCGCTGGGCGGATCCTGACGAGGAGCACCTGCGCCATTTGCTCCGCCATGTTTCCGAACAGCGCGAGGAAGCGCGGACACGCGGTCGCGCCGCGGCCCAAGAGATTGCCGCCCGCTGGACCTGGGAGCATGCGGCGGCACGCATCCTGAGCCGCATTGAAGCGCTCGGGAGCCGATGATGAGGATGCGCTGGCTCACATGAGGACGATTCTCTCCAAGCTCGGACGGCGCCGCGTCGACTCGGCGCACCCGGAGGGTGTCGCGGCCGGCGTGGCTGCTTGGCGCGAAATCATCCTGGCGCAGGGACTGAACGCAGACCGCGCGCGCTCACTCGGAGACGCGCTCGAGGCGGAGGGTCGGCAACTGGAAGCCGTTGAGGCGTGCGTCGCTGCCAACCGGCTGCGGCGAGACCCTATGCTCGAACGGCGTCTCGTGCGGCTGCGCCATGCGGCTTTCGCACAGCTAGAGCGTTCCCTGGCGCCCCCCTGGCCTCCTTTCGTTCCCGAAGACCACTCGGGTGCAGACGGTCCACCCGTGGTCATGCCCGCGGATCTCACGCCGAGCGTGCTTCGCAATGGCATCTTCCGGCACGGCTGCGTATGGGTACGCGGCCTCGTGCCCAAAGCACGCGTGGCACGGCTTGTCGAAACCATCGACCGTGCCTTCGAAGCTCACGATGCTTGCGCGACGGGTGGCGGTACTTCCTCGTTCTTTGATCCTCTGGAGGTGATCCCGAATGGCGAGGCCATGCGCGGTTGGGTCCGCGAAGGGCAGGGTGTTCTCACGGCGGACTCGCCCCGCGCGCTCTACGAGTTCCTGGAGACTGTGCACGAGCTACGACTGGACGAGCTGATCCATGGCTTCTTCGGCGATCGGCCAGCACTCTCAGCGGAGAAGTGCACGTTGCGCCGCGTGGACAACACCCCGAGCTATGCATCCTGGCACCAGGATGGTGCCTTCATGGGCAACGGGCTCCGCACGGTGAACGTCTGGTTCGCACTGAGCCGCTGCGGTCGCGATGCGCCTGGCCTCGACATCATTCCGCGGCGTCTCGATCGCCTGCTGCCCACCGGGGGCGAGGGCGCGATTTTCGATTGGTCAGTTTCGGAGCAGACCATTGCGCGCGAACTCCCGGGCATACCGATCTGGCGGCCGGAGTTCGAGGCCGGAGATGCCTTGCTGTTCGATGACCTGTGCCTGCACCGTACAGCTGTCGACTCCTGGATGACTCAGCTGCGCTACGCCATCGAAAGCTGGTTCTTCTCCTCGTCGGCGTACCCGGTCGGCACACAAACGCCGATCCTCGTGTGAGGGGTGGGAACCAGAAGTGGCCGAGCTAGGCCTCGCGGCGCGGCTCGCCGCGGTCGTGTTTACAGCGCTCGTGGCAGAGGGCGTCCGCCGCGCCGACCGGGCAGCCGCCGAGGGACGCTTCTCGCGCGCGTTCGCCGACGGGCTGTGGCTTGGTGCATGGCTTGGTGCCGCACTCCTGCTCGCTAACCTGCTGAGGACCCCAGCAAACGATTTCTCTGTCCTTGCCGCAGCGAGTGCCCTCGCGTTCGCCGCGCTCGCTGGCGCAGCGCTTTCCCGTCTGTCCGCTGCGGGCCGCGCGGCTGTGGTCGCGGGAGCCAGCCTCCTTGTGGTCGGCCGGCTGGCAGGCTTCGCCGCGCTGGCCATGAATCTCGGTGCCTGTCTACCGGCATTCGCTCTCGTGCGCTGGGTCGCACCCCACAGGCCGCGCCTCGCCGCTTCACTCGAGGCGGCGCTCTTTATCGGACTCGTCGCGATGCTCCATCGCTTGCGCCTCCATGGAGTCATGGCCGGGCTCGCAGCTTGGAGTCTCTTCGCATTTGTTTCGTTGCGTCACGTGAGCTTCGCTGTCTCGTCACGCCGGACACCGGGAACCTCTCTTGTGCAGTATCTCTCGTACCTCCTTTTTTTTCCCAGCTGTATCGGTGCGATGGAGGACTTCCGAGAGTTCCGCGAGCGCAATTTGGAGGGGCCGGCGCATTTTGCGACGACCGAGGCAATCCGCTCGATCGTAGTCGGAACGCTCGCGCTCGGAATCGCGATCCGGATCGATGCTTCTATGAATCGCATCCTTGAGACGCCAGGCGCCCTTGCGGCGTGGGCCGAGGTGGTACGCCTGTTTGTGCGAAGCGCGCTTGCGGTGACCGGGCTCTGGGCGCTGCTCGAGGGAGGCGCGCTCCTCCTGGGCTTTCGTCTGCGCTCAAATTTTCGCGGAGTCCTCGTCGCCGAAAGCCCCTCCGCCTTCTGGCATGCATGGCGTGGGACAATGACGCGCTGGCTCACGCTCTACATCTACCTGCCCCTCGGCGGGAATCGGCGCAACCGCACCCGGAACACGGCCATCGCCTTTGCCGTGAGCACGGCTTGGCACTGCGCGGGCACCGTGATGCTGCAAGGTGAGCGCTTCGCCATGGCCGCACTTGCACCGGTCGTGACCTGGGGCGCGATTTCCTTCGCGGGCGTGGCGCTTCATGCGGCGACGCGCTCGCGCTTTCCCGCGCCGGCTCGCGCTCCGCTCGCAACGGCAGCCTTGCGTGCAGCGAAGATCGGCGGAACCTGGCTCTACGGGAGTTTCACTGTGACGCTTCTGGATTTGTCGCTCGCGGATCCCGCCCGCTTCGCGCTTTTCCTGCGTCGCATCACGGGTCTTGGCTGACCGCCTCCGCCGCGCGCAGGCGCAGGCCGATCGGGGTCCGCAAAGTAGGCGATGGATAGGCGGCCCTCGATCGATTCGGCTCGGAGCTTCCGGGCAACGACGCACGTTCCCCGTGGAGCGGCGTAGGCTGCTTCAGGCGATCGCGTCCGCATGGGTGGCGGCAGGGCAGGGGAGACGCAACAGGCTGAACCCTCCCCGCAAGGCACAGGACTGATTTGAGGTCGACCAGGTTTGCCGACCGAGAGGCAGCGACGAGCGTCCGGCAGGCACTCCCAGAATGCAAAGGCGCCGGATCCTGAGCCTCTTAGAGCAAGGGGCCGTTCGAACAACGCCGGCGCAACCTCACGTCGGACCGCGACGCAGCACGGCAAGGACGACCAATGATTGGGCCAAAGGCCGGCGTCCGTTGGCATTTGCGATGCGGAAATTCGCTCGCGACTCCAGAGCTCTCTGCGGTAGATTAAGCGTGGCATCCCAATAGAAACACCTGAGTCTGAGCGAAACGTTGTCGAACATCATTAGCTTTAGCCTTTACGGCGACAATCCTCTCTACTGCGAAGGCGCCTTGAACAATGCGGTCTTAGCCCGGGATCTCTATCCCGGCTAGCACTGTCGCTTCTACTTCGGCGACAGCGTGCCAGGACGCTACCTAAGAGAACTTGAGAGATGTCAATGCGAAATGATTCCAGTGAAGAAGACGCTTGGACTTCACTATGGTCGGTATTGGCGCTTTTGGGTCGCCTCGGATCCAAGCGCAGAGCGCTTCATCGTTCGCGACGCCGACTCCAGGTTGAACCCTCGTGAACGGGCAGCGGTCGACGATTGGATCAAATCCGGCCGATCGTTTCATATCATGCGTGACAGCTTTTATCATCGAAGGCGCGTGCTAAGTGGCATGTGGGGAGGAGTGGCGGGAAGACTGCCGAACATCGGCGCCTTGATTGACGGTTGGGCAAACTATGATCGAGTTGGGCAGAAAGATCAGTT
>DAIOWK010000086.1:0-11884 GCA_036758525.1 Myxococcota bacterium | reverse complement strand
ACCCGCCTTCTCGAGCAGATCGAGGGTCACACCGATCCAATCCAGAAGGTCGTCGAGCTTGTGGTGGCCAGCCCCGCCGCCTGGGAAACCGGGCAGCGAGGGGACCACCACGCGGCGCTCGCCCGACAGGCATTCGAGAAACGGGGTCCAGCTCCCGAACCCGCCCATGCCGGCGAGCAGACCCAGCCCCTCTCCCTGCCCACGCTCCCACACCCGGTGCGCTTCGCCGCCAATTTGCACGTGGCGCACAAGCGGCCCGCTCAATGGGCGAGCTCGCGCGGCCTGGCGAGCGCAGGGTCCGCCAGCGGCTTCGGCCACCAGCGATTCTCCCACTCGTCTTCAAAAAGATCGCGAAGCTGTGGCATCACCCGCTTTGCGAAGAGCTCCGTGTTGTAGAACGCGAGCTCCCTGCCCATGTTTCCGAACTGCAGCAGGAGCATGAGCTGACCGATGTTGAGGGAAACGGCGACTTCCCGGAGCTGCTGGGCCACCTCGTCGGGGCTCCCCACGATGACGTAACCCTTCGAGACGATCTCTTCGAACGACGGTGCTCCGAAGGCACGCGCGTCCGTGGCACGCACCGCCGCTTGCAGAACCTGCGAGACCACCTTCGAACGAACGGTCGCCTCGCTCGTGTACCCGGGAGGCGCGGCGAAGCGGGCATCCACATGGAGGCAGCGGTTGTAGAAATATTCGGCTGACTCCCGATAGAGGTCGAGCGCCTCCTCGCGCGACTCCCCGACTCCCACGAACTGTAGAAAGCCCGCACGGAAGGGATTGCGGTCCTTGCCGAGCCGTCTCATTTCTTCCCAGAAGCCATGCATCGTGGCTTGACCCGCCTGGTAGCCGAAATAGGAGAGATAGGCGTAGACGTAGTCGAGCTCCGCGCACCATTGCCACGTCTCCACCGATCCGCCTCCGGGAATCCAGATCGGCGGATGCGGCTTTTGAATCGGACGAGGCCAGAGATTCACGTAGCGGAGCTTGGTGAAGCGCCCATTCCACACGAATGGATCGGGGTCCTGCCACGACTTCATGATGAGATCGTGAGCTTCGTGGTAGCGCTGACGGAGCTGGCTCGGGTTCATGCCGTAGGCGTAACAGGTATCCATCGGCGTTCCCACCGGGAACCCTGCGACGAGGCGGCCGCCCGAGATGCAATCGAGCATTGCGAACTCTTCCGCCACGCGGATGGGCGGGTTGTAGAGCGCAAGCGAGTTGCCCATCACCACGATCGCCGCGTGGGTCGTGCGCCGTGCCAGCGACGCCGCGATGAGATTGGGTGACGGCATGAGACCGTAGCCGTTTTGATGGTGTTCATTCACGCAGACGCCGTCGAATCCAGACTCTGCGGCGAACTCGAGTTCGTCCATGAAATCGTTGTACATGCGATGGGCCTTCGCGGGATCGAAGAGGCGCGAGTCGATGTCGACCCAAACCGACGGGTGCTTCTTTTTGAAGTCGTCGGGGAGATCCGTGTACGGCATGAGGTGGAACCAAAGGATCTTCATGGCGAGCCTCCCGCAGCCCGACGCCGCCCATGCTCTCGGCCATTCTAACGGGCCTTGGCGGGCCCCGGGCCCTCTTCCCGCGCCGCACCCCGAAGGGCGGGAGCCAAGCGCCTTGGAGGTGCGGACCGAGCGGCTCCTTGGGCCCCTCCCGCCCCGGACCAGAAGAAGCTCTGCGCGGTGCGATTGCGTCTCCATCGAGCGGGGGACGGAGCCATCTCTCCGCCCAACCCGCACCCCGCTTCCGCCCATTCTCTCGGCCTCCTCTCGAGCCTAAGGCAAGCGGATGCGGTCCGAGCCGGGTTCTTCGCGTCGCATCGGAGGGCGCCGATCCGAAGGTCTGCACCCACACGCCCGGGCGCCAGCCCCGCCGCTACCATCGATCCTTAAGCGCAGCGACTTTTGCAGCGAGAAGCGCGGAGTGGCGCTGCGCGGGCCGAAAAGGAGGAGGATCGTTGAGCGAGATTCGACTGACGTCGCTCGTTCCCGCCGGCGGCTGAGCCCGAAAGCTCGGTGCTGAGGACCTGGTCCAGGTCCTGAGAACGCTTGCTCCCTTGCAGCACTCTTGGGTCAACCCGGAGGTCGGACCCATGGAGGACGCTGCACTCCTGCGCCCCGAGCCCGGCTGTGAACTGGTATTCACGGTGGACTTCATCACACCCGTCGTGGACGGTCCTGAGGAGTACGGTGCGATCGCCGCCGCGAATTCACTCTCCGACGTGTATGCGATGGGGGGTGAGCCACAGGTCGCCCTCGTGATCTGTGGCTTTCCGGAAGAGAAAGTGCCGCGCTCCGTGCTCGAGCGCATCTTGCGCGGGGGCCAAGCCAAGGCGGCGGAGGCCGGCTGCGCCATCGTCGGCGGTCATACCATTCTCGATCCCGAGCTCAAATACGGTCTGTGCGTCCTCGGCAGCGTCGATTCGACACGTCGCCTCACACACACGGGCGCGCAGCCGGGGGATCGACTCGTACTCAGCAAGCCGCTCGGCTTCGGCGTCGCCGCACAGGCAATTAAACAGGGTATCCTCTCCACGCCCGATACTGCGACCGTCGTGGCGGCGATGTCCGCTCTCAACAAGGGCGCCAAGGATGCCGCGTTGGCTGCCGGCGCGCGTGCCGCGACCGATGTGACGGGCTTTGGACTTTTGGGTCACCTCCATCACCTCTTGCTCGGCTCAAAGCTCGCCGCGCGGGTGTGGAGCGAGGAGGTGCCGGTTCTGCCATTCGCGCGTCGCCTCGCTCAGGCCGGAGTTGTGCCTGGGGGCAGCAAGCGCAACCTCGCGTACGTCGAGCCGCATACGGCGTTCGATGGGGGCCTCGATGGGACAGAGCGCCTGCTCCTGGCCGACGCACAGACCTCGGGCGGACTGCTGATCGCGGTGCCACGGGCGCGCGAGTCCGAGCTGCTGGCGGAGCTCCGGCAGGCGAGAACGCTCGCAGCCTCCGTGATCGGGGAGTTGATCGAGGGAGCCGCCGGGCGCATGGAAGTCACAGCGCACCGAAGCGCCGGCTAGATCGCTCCGATCCCCAAACCCGCGTCCGAAGCGCCGGGCAGTCGCCTGCACCGGGCGCAGACACGATGCCGGTCTGTCGTGTGCGCGAGCAGCGTTCCTGGCCGGGGGGCTGCATCACCTGCGGGCTGGTTTCTCGGGTTTTCCCCGTGCCATCGCTCCAACGACGGCGCTTGGATAGGATCGGCATGTGGCCCGCAGCGAACTCCCGACCGCACCGCCGCCCACCGCCAAGCGCTCGACGGTTCGTCACCGCGTCCCGTTTTTTGAGACCGACGCGATGGGGATCGTCCATCATGCCAACTATGTCCGGTATCTGGAGCTCGCCCGTGTGATTTGGCTCGACGAGCACGACCAACCCTACCGCGCGTACGTCGCCGAAGGCCTCCACTTCGCGACGACGGCCGTCGACTTGCGCTACCACCGGGCTGCGGTCTTTGATGACGAGATCGAGATCACCACTTGGCTCGAGTGGGTGCGCGGCGCATCGCTGCGCATGGCCTACCAGCTGCGGCGCGGCGACGAGCTGCTCGCCACTGCAGCGACGCAGCACGCCATGGTGGATACGAGCGGGCGGCCACGGCGCATCCCGGCCTCCCGGCGCGTTTCCCTCCAGGGTTTGCAGATCGAGGGCGATCAGGATCCGACGCGGGGCTGAGGGCGCGAGGCCTGCGAGCTCGTGGCACTGTCATCTCGCAGGACGTCCGAGGCGCGACCCGCACGCCTGCCCCTCGTTGTTTGGACTAGGCGGCGAGGGGGCTAGGTCTCCTGCGTGTGACCTGCGGGGGGCAGTGCGGCCGCAGCCTCTGCCGGCACGGCGGGGCTCACGAGGAAACCCTGCATCTCGTCGCAACCCCAGCCCGCGAGAAGCTTGCGCTGCCCGACGGTCTCGACGCCCTCGGCAATCACGCGCAGCCGCAGGGCTCGTCCCATCGACACGATCGCTCCGAGAAGTGCGGCCTCGTCCGGGCTCGTCTCGATGTGTTGTACGAACGAGCGGTCGATCTTGAGCACGTCCACCGGCAGGCGCCGCAGATAGCTGAAGGACGAATAGCCGGTACCAAAGTCGTCGATCGCGATCCGGATGCCGAGGCGCCGGAGTGCCTCGAGCGCTCCCACGACCGCCGCTTCATCCTGCAGGAGCGCGCTCTCGGTGATCTCAAGCTCGAGCCAACGCGCATCGACCCCTGTCTCGGCGAGCGCGCGGCGCACGCTCTCGACGAGGCCACCGCTGCGAAACTGATGGACAGAAAGATTCACCGAGACCGGAAGCGGATCGCGCCCCGCATCGCGCCAGCGGGCAAGCTGGCGGCATGCTTCCTGGAGCACCCAGTCGCCGACCGGCCGGATCAGCCCGGTCTCCTCGCACAGGGGGATGAAGACGCCGGGGAGGACGAGGCCCTGCTCGGGGTCGCGCCAACGCACAAGGGCTTCGAAGCCGGTGAAGTGACCCTCGGGTAGCGCCACCTTCGGCTGGTAGTGCAGCTCGAACTCGCCCTGTTCCAGGCCGCGGCGGAGTTTGCTCTCGAGAACGAGGCGCTCGAGGGCCACGGCATTCATCGACTCGGTATAGAACTGGTAGTTGTTCCGGCCCCGATCCTTGGCGTGGTACATGGCTGCATCGGCATTGCGCAGCAGGGTCTCGACGTCATCTCCATCGAGGGGCCGTGCTGTGATGCCGATGCTTCCGCTGATCACGACCTCGTGCCCTTCCAGCGAAAACGGCGCAGAAAGCACGTCCAGGATACGCCGAGCGACCTTCGCGAGGTCCTGCACGTCCCGCAGGTCGGTGAGCAGGATCGTGAACTCATCGCCCCCGAGGCGCGATACGGCGTGGTCCGCATCCATGCGACCCGACCGTGCGATCATATCGCTCGATCGCAGCGTTGCGACGAGCCGGTCGGCGACGCCCTGAAGGAGGCGATCTCCGACGGAATGGCCGAGCGTATCGTTGATGCGTTTGAAGTGATCGAGATCGAGGAACAAGACCCCGAGCACGCCGTCGTTTCGCCGCGCCTGCGCGAGTGCCACCCCGAGGCGCTCCTTGAACAGCAGACGATTGCCGAGCCCGGTCAGACTGTCGTGATAGGCGAGATAACGGATCTGCTCCTCGGCCCGCTTGCGCTCCGTGACGTCCTGCACCGTGCCCTCGAGCCGCTGGGGCCGCCCTGTCTCCTCGAGCCCGAGCATGACCTGGGAGTGGATGATTCGCTCCGAGCCGTCTGGAAGAAGGACGCGGTGGTCGAGGTGCGCGGAGCGACCCTCGCGCAGGCAGGCCTCGGCTGCGGCAAGGATGGCGGGACGGTCGTCGGGATGGATGCGCTCCAAGACCATCTGGCGCGTGAAGACGCCGTCTCCCGGAGGAAAGCCGTAGATCGCCAGAAATCCTTCGGAGGTATGAACCTCGCCGGTGGCAAGATCCAGCTGCCAGCTCCCCATGCGGGCCAGGTGCTGCGCATTGGCGAGGCGCTCCTGGCTCTGACGCAATTCCGCCAGGGTCTCCGCTGCACGCAGGAGATAGCGGACCCGGTGCGAGAGGATGAGCCATGAGATGGGCTTCGTGATGAAGTCCGTCGCACCCGCCTCATAAGCTCGGCGCACAGAGTCGACGTCGTCGAGTCCGGTGATCATCACGACTGGCGTGTGCAGCGATCCGGGAATCCGGCGGATCTCCTCGCAAACGGTGAAGCCGTCGATGCCCGGCATCTGAACGTCGAGAAGCACAAGGTTGGGCTTGCGGCTGCGAAAGACCGCAAGCGCGCTGGCGCCGTCGGGCGCTTCTTCCACGTCGAGTCCATGCGGCTCAAGCGCCTCCCGCACGAGCAGCCGCATCGTCGGATCATCGTCGACCACGAGGACCAGCAGGCGCTTCGCCGACGATGCCTCCCGCGTCATGCGACGCCTCGCTCGCGCTCGGCGATGAGCGCCTCTCGCACCCGCAGGAACTCGGCGGCCATGCGCTCCACCAGGCCGGCGGCGTCGCTCGTCTGCTCGGTACGACCTACGGCTTCGAGCTCCCGAGCGAGCTCGGCGAGTTCCCGTGCGCCCACGTTGGCGCTGCTCGACTTGAGACTATGCGCCTGGGTCTGCAGTGCCTTCGCGTCCTTCTCCGTCAGCGCCCGTTGGAGCGCCTCGAGCTGGTCCGGCGCGGTCACGAGGTACGAGTCGATCACGCGGGCCAGGATCGTCGCACCGCGCTCCGGCGAGAGTTTGCGGATCGCGTCGAGTGCGCGCCGATCCAAAAGGGAGGCTTCCCGCGTGGCTGCGACAGGATCCGCGGCCGCATCCGGGCCAGCCCCATCCTCGCCCGATTCTTCGCGCGCGGCTTCTGAGTCGTCCGCCGCGGGCAGCCAGCGTCTTAAGGTTTCGAGCAACTCGTCGCGGCGAAAGGGCTTCGTCAGATAGTCGTCCATGCCGGCGTCCAGAGATTCCTGGCGGTCACCCTGCATTGCATTCGCGGTGAGAGCGATGATGGGGGTGCGGCGCACCGGGCCGCCTGGGGCGCGCTGCTTCTCGCGCTCCTCCTGCGATCGAATCGATCGGGTCGCTTGATAGCCGTCGATCCCCGGCATCTGGATGTCCATGAGGATCGCGTCGTACTCGCCGTGGAATGTCAGGTCCACGGCCTCGAGCCCATCGGAGGCCACGTGGACCTGGCAGCCGAGGCTTTCGAGCATCTCTCGGGCCACATCCTGGTTTACCAGATTGTCCTCAGCCAGCAGCACGAGGCCGGAGAGCTGACGTGTTCTTGCGCGGCCCGGGTCGCGCATTGCGCGGTGTCGGCCAGCCGGAGAGAGCGGTCGCTCCATCACCTCGGCGATGCGATTGTAGAGTTCGGATTGGCGGACCGGCTTCGTGAGGTGCGCGGAAATACCCGCCTCTCGCAGCTCGTCGTTGTCACCTTCGACATCCAGAGAGGTCAGCAGGAGCAGGCGCGTCGACCGTAGCGCGGGGTCGGCGTGAATCGCTCGCGCGAGGGCAAGCCCGTCCATCTTCGGCATGTGCATGTCCAGGATTGCAAGATCGAAGCGCGAGCCCTCCGCCGCTGCGGAGCGCAGCACGTGAAGGGCGGCGGGGCCATCCGGCGCAACCGCGACCTGCATGCGCCACGCCAGTACTCGGTGTCGAAGAATGTCGCGATTTGTGGCGTTGTCATCGACGATCAATACCCGGACGCCTTGCAGATCGGTCGAGGGTTCCGCGTCCTTGCGCCACGCCTCGGAGGCCCGCGCGAGTGGCACGGTGAAGAAGAAGCGCGATCCCCTGCCAGGCGTGCTCTCCAGCTCGATCGCACCCCCCATGAGATGTACGAGCTGCTTGGAAATCGCGAGCCCAAGCCCCGTGCCCCCGTAGCGGCGGGTGGTCGAGGCGTCGGCCTGACGGAAGGACTCGAAAAGCTTCGCTCGCGCCTCCGGAGCGATGCCGATTCCCGTATCGCGCACTTCGAAGTGAATGTAGGTGAGATCACCCTCGACCCGCGCTGCGCGGACTTCTACCACGACCTCACCGCGCTCGGTGAACTTGATGGCATTGCCGACCAGGTTGGTCAGCACCTGCCGCAGGCGTCCTGGGTCCGCGCGAACTGCCGAGGGCACTTCGTCATCGATGCGGCAGGCGAGCTCGAGCCCCTTCCGGTGCGCGCGCTCGGCGAGAAGGGCGGTGACGTCCTCGACAATCTCACGCAGATCGCAGTCGATCCCCTCAAGCGTCAGGCGACCCGCCTCACTCTTGGAGAAGTCCAGGATATCGTTGATCACGGAGAGCAGAAGCTCTGCAGAGCGGTGAACGGTCTCCGCAAGCTTTCGCTGTCGCGGCGTGAGCGGCGTGTCGAGCAATAGATCCGTCATGCCCATCACGCCGTTCATCGGCGTACGGATTTCGTGGCTCATGTTCGCGAGGAATTGCGACTTCGCTCGGTTGGCCTCGGCCGCTTGGCGGGCAAGTTCCATGGCACCTTTGCTCGCGCGCTCGAGCTCGGTCGTCCGCTGCTGGACCTTGGCTTCGAGTGTCCTCTGCTGGGAATCCACCTGTCGCCGGTAGTCGCGCAGGTTCTCGAGCATCAGGTCAAACGCGCGCGCCACCTGGCCGATCTCATCCCGCCTTCCGCTCCGTACGCGGACCTCGAGATCGCCGTCGCCGATCCGCTCTGCGGCGTGCTTGATCTCCAGAATGGGACGCACGAGGCCTCGCGAGAGGAACAAGCTCGCGACGAACGCCGCGCCGAGCGCGATCACACCGGAATACAGGAGGCTGCGCCGGGATCGGTCAATTGCGTCTCGTTCTGCTTGCAAAGACGAGGCCACACGCAGCTGGACGGCTCCGAGGTCCCGCACTACGGTGTCGATGCCCTGGCGTACGCCTGCGTCAGCCGTTTCCAGACGCACATCGGCGCCTACCAGGCCGGACCACTCGGCGAGCAACTCATGGCCGATCGGCTCAAAGGCGATGAGACGCCCGAGCGGTTGACCCGCCGTTTCGAGGGGAATCGCGATCGCAGCAAAGGTGCGGCCGCGCTGACCAACCAGCGCGGCCTGCCGCTCGCCGAGTCCGCCGGCGTCAAGCGTCTCATCGCCCGCGGAGGCGACCTCATGATTCTCCGCATCGAGGAAGGCGACACGCGCTGCGCTCTGCTGATCCAGGAGTGTTTGCGCGTAGTGGGCGAGCGTGGGCGCGTCATGAAGCTCGAGATGGGCTCGGAACTGGGGTGTGCCGGAGATGGCCTTGTAGCGCTCGCCGAGGGCGCGAAGGTGACCTTCGACCAGCCGGTCCGCCGCGTGGGCAGCGGATTCGAGCCTGCTGCGTGCCAAGCGTTCGAGGTCGAGGGCAAGCGCACGCTGCTGAAACAACAGCGCCAAGCCGGTGGCGGCGGTGGCCACTCCGCACATGAGGAGGAGGACACGCAGGAAGAGCGTGGGCCTCACGGGGTTCCCTCGCCGATCAAGAGATCTGCCATGAGGGTTCGGCCCGCCGAGACCTTGGCTTCCCGGTGCAAAGTAGCCCCCCGAAGCGCTGCCCGAGATCTGGACCCGATCGGCCCAGCTCTACTCCGGCGCGCGGCACGAGGCGTAGCTGCCCATAGGCTCCGGACCCGGCCGGCGGGCGAGGGGGGCCGCCGAGCGTGCAGGCTGCGAGAGCCAGGGCACTCGCCGCAGGGATCCAGCCGCGAAACAGTCCCAACACGCCCCTTCCCTCACGCCGCGCGGCGCGCAAGTGACGCGCACGGGTCGCTGCAAGAAATCGGGTCAACGCCTTAGGGGCTTTAGGGAATGGGGCGTTTCACCAGGTGCGGCGGCCGAGCACCTCCAGCACCTCGTCGGGGTCAGTCGTGAACTTCCAATCGCTGTGTTCGGTGAGTCCGTCGTCGGCGAGACCCTGCCGAATGCGCGCAAGGATTTTTGGGAGCAAGCGCGCGGAGCGTCGGTTCACGTCATGGAGCGCGATCACCACGTCCGGGTTTCCCGCGCGCACGGCACTGCGGATTTGGTGCACAAGCCAGAAGCCGAATGCCTCCGCGGCCCAGCGGATCGCGCCGTCGGGGAGGCGAGCGTCGGCGAGCACCATGTGCAGGCCGAGCGCCGCGTAGGCGGGACGCGCATCACGGTTGCCCTCGGCGTACACCCAAAGCGGGGGCCGCACAAGGGCCGGGTGTTCCCCCGCGCGGCCCTCGGCGGCGTACGCCTCCGCCCCGCGCCGCATACACTGCAGGAGATCGGATTCGAGTGCGTTCCCGGGGTCGGTCGCCCGGTCGACAATCCCATCGCCATCCGAATCGTACGCGGGAAGCGACAAGCTGGCGGTGTGCTTGCGCAGCTGGCTTCCGTAACGGCCTCCCCAGTGACAGCCCAGCACGTGGCCCTCGCGCACCTCGCGTCGCAGCTCCTCAAAGCCGAGCTCCGTTTCGCCCTTGGACCGCACCTCCCCGAACAGTTTGTCGGGCCCGGTGAGGACAAAGAAGGCTGCGGAGATGCCTTCGGCGCGCAGCACGTCGAGCACCCGTTCCGTCGGTGTGTTGGGAAGGCCGGAAGCCCCTTTGCCGAGCTCCTCAAAGCGCTCGTTGGAGGGCCCGTCATCAAACGTGAGGACCAGGCGGATCCGGGGTTGGGGCTGCCCCTCGCGCGGGACAAACTCCGACTCTGCAGTCGCCAGGGATGCGGATGCGATCCCGACCGCGAGAACTAGCACACTCATCCGTCTCGCAAGTGCCTGCATGCTCACGAGCCATGATGTCGTCGGCCCGATTCCCGGACATGACCGACGTCTGCGCTACGGGCTTTTGCTCCTCGCTTCGCGCGAGTCTTCCGCGACACGCCAGCAGACCACCCGACTCCGCATCCAGCGCACCGCCAGCAGATCGTAGAACGCCGCGAAAGCCCGATTCCACATCCCATATTTCGACACGCCGTGAACGCGCGCGCGATTTCTCACCGGGATCTCCACCACGCGGTAGCCCTCAAGCTTCATCAGCGTGGGGAGAAAGCGGTGCATCCCCCGAAAAATCTTGATGCGCGCCACGCACTCGCGGCGGAACGCCCGGAACGTGCAGCCGGCATCGCGGATGTCGTCGCCCGACAGCGCGTTCCGAATCCCGTTTGCGATGCGGGACTGTACCAAACGCCAGCCCGTGTCCCCATGCATGCGATCCGAACGCCAACCGCACGCACAGTCCGCGTCCCCTTTGCGAACCGGCTCGACGAGTGCTGGGATGTCGGCAGGCGCATTCTGGAGGTCACAGTCCATCGTGACCAAGATGTCGGCCCGGGCGCGCCGCAGCCCCGCCTCCATCGCCGCGCTCTCACCGCAGTTGCGCTCGAGGCGCACCAAACGAAAGCGCTCCGGGTCGCGCGCGATTTCCGTCCGCACCCGCTGCGCCGTTTGGTCGCTCGAACCGTCGTCCACGAAGATCACCTCGAACGTGGAGATTCCCCGTGCCTCGAGCTCACGACGCAGCTCGTCCGTGAGAAGCGGGACGTTGTCCTCTTCGTTGTAGGCGGGGATCACGATCGAGAGCTCCGGCGCCGTTTCGGCCATCGCCGCTACGCCTTCCCGGGGCTCGCGAAGAAAGCGTGAACCGCCGCCGAGACGCGATCGACGTCGCTGTCCGCGAGGCTCGGGAAGATGGGAAGGGAGAGGATCTCCTTCACCCAGGCCTCGGTGCGCGGCAGCGACTCTGCGCGTACGCCGGGCCGACCGATCGTCGCCGGCTGGAGATGATTCGGTACGGGGTAGTGGATCCCGGTCTGGATGCCCTCCGCGGCAAGGTGCTTGGCGAGCGCATCCCTTTTTGGCGTCCGGATCACAAAGAGGTGATAGACATGGTGGGCGAGCTTGCTCTCCGTGGGGAGCGCGACCGGCGCTTGCTGGAGACGCTTGAGGTAACGGGCCGCCTTGGCGCGCCGCGCATCGTTCATCGCATCCAGCCTTCGCAGAAAGACGCGCCCGGCTGCGGCTTGGATCTCGTTGAATCGCAGATTCCAGCCCACGATCTCGTGTAGGTACTTGTCCCGTCGTCCGTGATCTCGCAGCATGCGCAGCCGGTCGGCCAACGCAGAATCATCGGTCACCACTGCGCCACCGTCGCCGAGAACCGTGAGATTCTTCGACGGGTAGAAGGAAAGCACCCCGGCGACGCCAAAGGTCCCGACCTTGCGGCTGCGGTATTGGGCACCGTGCGCCTGGGCGCAGTCCTCGACCACGAGCAGGCCGTGACGCTCGGCCACCTCTTGGATTGCATCCATGTCGCACGGGTGCCCGTAAAGGTGCACGGGCATGATCACCTTCGTGCGGGCGGTGACGCGCGCTTCAAGCCAACTCGGGTCGAGCGTCGCGCTCTCATCGATGTCCACGAAGACCGGCGTCGCCCCAGAG
>DAIOWK010000085.1:0-11928 GCA_036758525.1 Myxococcota bacterium | reverse complement strand
GCACAAGCTTCGCACCGAAGGCGCGCAGCACGATCCGCCGCTCGAGGCTCATCGTCTCCGGCATGGTGAGAATGCACTGATAGCCCTTCACCGCCGCGACAAACGCGAGGGCGATCCCCGTGTTGCCACTGGTCGGCTCGACGATCACCGTCTTGCCGGGCTTGATCACCCCTTCGCGCTCCGCGGCCTCGATCATGGCAAGCCCAATCCGGTCCTTGACGCTGTTGGCGGGATTGCGGCTTTCAAGCTTCACGACAATTTGAGCGGGAACGCCAGCCGTCACACGGTTCAACCGTACGAGGGGAGTTCGACCGATCAGCTCGGTCACGTCGCGGGCGATCTTCATGGGGGATTTCCTCCTGCGGACACGAGAATAGCGCCGCGCGAGACAGTGTCACCGGGAATCGGACCCGAACGCAAGCGCGGTGCCGAAGACTTCCTCGATCAGCACCGTGGCGAAGCTGCCCGGGGGCAGGGTGAAGCGTAGGCGCAGAGCCTCCGGCAAGGGCTCGAGGGCAACCTCTTCCGGGCGGACGCGCAGCGCTCGACGCGCACCGCGCAGCTCGATCCCCCGCGGCGGGCGGAGCGGCTGATCGGGGTCGATTCCGATGGCGACCAGCGCTGCGCGCTCGCGTTCACGTGCAGAGCCGTCGGGATCGAGCGTGCGCCCGCCAAAGATCGGGCCTGTCGCACTGATCTCGAAGAGGTCCGCGCGGGGCTGCTCCCGCGCGGCGTCCTCCACCCGAAACAGGCCGCCTGTGGCGTGGACCACCGCGATCTCGCCACGCTCGACGCTCGAGAGCGGCGCTTCGCGCAAGCGCAGCACCTCGTTGAAGACCGCCGCCTGAAGAGCGGAGACGAGAAAGCGCGCCTTGCGTCGATCCATCCCGGCGTATGCGCCGCGCAGGATCTTGAGGCCCTGCTCCACGTTCCCGCCGTCCCGTCCGAAGCGCTGCGGCCCGAAGCGGTTCGGCATTCCCGAGGCGCAAAGCCGCGAGAGGACCTGTGCGCAGTACGTAGCGGCGCCCTCGTCGACCTCGCGCACCACGATTTCGAATCGGTTCCCCGCGAGTTGACCGGTGCGGAGTTTGTGCCGGTGGGGGATCGCCTCGAGTACGCGCAGCCCCTCTCGCGTGAACTCGAGCGCGCGCTCGGGGGGAAGACGCGGCACGGAAAACCACTGCCGCGCCACCGCGTCTCGGTCCTTTCGACCGGCATATCCCACGTCACGTCGCGCGACGCCAGCGATTTCAGAGAGCACCCTTGCCACGTCTTCCGTGGTGCGGCCGCGCTTCTCGACGCACACGAATGTATGTTCGCCCGTACCGCTGGGTGCGTAGAGGGGAATCTCTTCCACGCGGAAGTCTTCCGGTGTCGCGCGCAGCCGCGGCACGGCTAGGGTTCCGCCAGTTCGCGCGCGCGGCCGATTTCTTCGATCACCGCGTGGCGTAGCTCCTCCGTCAGCTGGTCGCGCTCTTCGATGGCCCGCCCCTTCACCTCGATCGGTTTGCCGATGGAGACCCCGATCGTGCCGCCGCCCTTCACCTCGTAGCCCCGGGAATAGATCTCGAAGGCTCCCTGCACCCCAATCGGTACGAGCGAGAGCTCTGTCTTCAAAGCGAACATCGCTGCGCCTTTTTTGAACGGACCGAGTTCCCCCGTCTCGCTGCGATGGCCCTCCGCGAAAAATAACACAGAAATATGACGAAGCAGCGCGTCCCGTACGGCATCGAGAGCCTGCACGTCGCGCTGTGTATCTGAGCGCGCCACGAAGACGCTTCCGGTGGCTCGCAGGGCGGCGCCGAAAAGTGGGACGCGACCGAGCTCATCCTTCGCGATGAAGCGAAGTCCGTGACGCGGCAAGGAGACCAAGATTGCAAGCGCGTCGAGATGACTCGAGTGGTTGGAGACGAAGACGTAACGCTCGCGCGCGTCGAGCCGGGGCTCGCCGCGGGAGCGGACGCGAGCTCCACAACCCGCCAGCGCGACCCGGGCAAAGTCGCGGTAGCAGCGGCTCACCAAGGGGTGGGTCGGCCCGAGCGCGAGCGAGGCCAGGATCGCAGAGGGAGCGAAGATCAGGGTGTCGAGGGCGACCGTGCCCATGGCAAAGGTCGTGCGTGCTCTTTCCAAGAGCGTCATCGGGCGGCCGCGGCGACCGGCGCGAAGGAACGCCGGTGAATCGGGCAGGGCCCAAGCCGCTGGAGAGCCGCCAGATGCTGGGCGGTCGCGTAGCCCTTGTGGCGCGCGAAGCCGTAGCCGGGATGGAGTCTCTCCTGGGCCTCCATCAGCGCATCGCGGTGCGTCTTGGCAAGGATCGAGGCCGCGGCAATCGACGCGTCCAAGGCGTCTCCGTGAACGAGCGGAGTCTGCGGCACCACGAGTCCGGGAATGGTGCGCGCGTCGACCAGCACGTGATCGACGGCCAGGCGCGGTGCCGCGGCGAAGAGCCCCGCCACCACACGGCGCATCGCTTCGAGCCCCGCGCGGTAGATGTTGATTCGATCGATCTCCGCGGGCCATACCTCGGCCAGGGAAAAGGCAAGGGCCTGCCGACGGATCGCCTCGGCCAAGCGTGCACGCGTGCCTGGAGCAAGGCGTTTCGAGTCGTCGAGACCGCTTAGCTCTGGGTGCTCAGGCAAGACGACCGCCGCGGCGACAACCGGACCGGCGAGGGGCCCCATTCCCGCCTCGTCCACGCCCGCGACGGCGCGGGCGCCCGCCGCACGCAGGTCCCGCGAACGCGCGAGGAGTTTCTCGAAGCGGCGTGTCTCAAAGGCCAAGGCCCTCCTCCGCCGTCGCAGGGCACCTGCCAACGCACGCGCGCCCGAGCGGGGGTCGCGCGCGAGCTCAGCAAGCAGACACGCAAGCTCCGCGGCTTCTTGCGCCGACGCCGCCCGCGCACGCAAGGCGGCAAGCGTCG
Organism: Myxococcota bacterium; assembly: GCA_036758525.1. Lineage (GTDB taxonomy): Bacteria > Myxococcota_A > UBA9160 > UBA9160 > UBA9160 > UBA9160. Next base: position 9,008 of record DAIOWK010000085.1, on the reverse strand, counting down.
ACTCGCCGCGCGCGCTCACTCCCCCTCCCCCGAATCTCCAGGGGGCTCGAGACCAAGGCGCTTTTCGACTGCGCGCAGACGACGCAGGGCGTCGGGCAGGCGCGTGAGCGCCGCCATGACGCGATGGAACGCACGCTCGGGAAGCTGCGGCGCACCCCAGACCCGCGCACCGGCGGCGACGTCCTTGTGAAGTCCGGCCCGCGCTCCCACGAACGCCCGCTCCCCGATCCGCAAATGGCCCCCCGATCCCATCTGTGCCATCAGCATCGCACCGCGTTCGACCACCGTGCTGCCCGCGAGCCCAGCCTGACCGACGATGACGACGCCCTCTCCAATATCGCAGTTGTGGGCAACCATCACGAGATTGTCGATCTTCGCCCCGCGTCGAATTCGCGTTTCCCCGAGTGCAGCCCGATCCACAGTGGTGTTGGAACCGATTTCCACATCGTCTTCGATCACCACGCGGCCCACCTGCGGAACCTTTTCGAGAGCACCCTGTTCGTCGAAGGCGTAGCCGAAGCCGTCGCCGCCCAGCACGACGCCAGGTTGCAGCAAGACGCGGTTTGCGATTTGGGTGCCTTCACAGACGATGACGCCGCTGTGCAGGATGCAGTCCTCTCCAACTGTCACGTCGGCGTAGAGCGTGACGTTCGCGAGCAGGAGGGTCCGTGCGCCGATCTGGCAACCCGGCCCCACCACCGCGCGGGGACCGATCGAAGCCTCGGGGTGGATCTCGGCCCCCGGGTCGACGAAAGCGGTGGGATGAATGCCAGCGGGAGGTTTCTCGCACGGCAGGAGCGTGCCCACGGCGCGCGCAAAATCGAGGCTCGGATGGGGAGAGGGGATCACAGGACGCGCACCGGCCTTGAATCCGAGTGGCACGATGCAGGCGCCAGCCCGGCTGCCCTCCAAAAGTTTCGCCCAGCGCTCGGAGCGGACGAACGAGAGGTCTTCTGCGCCGGCCTGCTCAAGGGGTGCAACGCCTCGGATCACGAGCTCCCCATCGCCCACGAACTCACGGCCGAGGTAGGAGGCCAGCTCGCGCAGCCGCATCGGGTGGGGCTTTCGCAAGGATCCCGTGGGCCTAGCGGGCGAGCAAAACCGCGATGGGCGAGGTGCGCACCACGGCCGCGGCATTGCTGCCGAGGAAGAACTCCGTGATGCGGTTGCGCCCATAGGCGCCCATCACGATGAGACCCGCCCGCAAAGACCGTGCGGTGTCGACGATCTTCACGTCGGGCCGTCCGAGCGTCGAGGAAGTCTCTCGACCGGGCACCGGAAGCTGACCGAGAAGTCGCCGAACCTCGTCGAAGCGTGCCACCGAACGACCCTTGTCCTTCGAGTCCACGAAAAGGTGCGTGGGCTCGCGCAGCTTGCTGCCGAGCTCCACCGCGATCCTCACCGCTACCCGTGAGCCGGCGGAACCGTCGAAGGCGAGCAGCAGGCCTCCCGCGAGTTCGGCGCCTTCGGGGACAACGAGCACGGATCGTGAGGTCTTGCGAATCACCGCATCCGCGGTCGAACCGATGAGCGCCGTGCGCAACCCCTTGTGCTCGCCATCGCGGCCGATCACGATGAGAGCCGCCTCCCCGCCGCGCTGCACGATGATGTCGTCGGCCACGCCCTGCACGCTCTCACCGCCGGCGTCGATGCCCGCGGCGCGTGCGCGCTCCGCAAAGCGCCGGCACGCCGCGTCCGCCTTGGCCTTGAGGAATGCCTCGACCCCCTCCACGGGAGAAAGCGGCGGCATGTCGAGCCCCGGGGCCCGCAGGCTCGCCGCAATCTTTTCTTCGACCACGCTGACCGCACGCAGGCGCGCAGGCAAGCGTGAGGCAAGCGCGACCGCGAAGCGCTCGGCGGAGATCGCCGCCTCTGATCCATCTGTTGCGAGAAGAATCGAATCAATCATCGCAGTCCCCGCGCGTGCACCGAGCTCACGAAAGGAGTCTACCAAGCGACGTACCCCAGAGAAGATGCATCAGCCTCCGCAGCAGGTTGACCTTCTTCGCGGTGTAGGGATACCAGAGAAGCTCGGACTTTGCGCCGAAGCGGTCGATCAGGATGGACTGAGCATGACAGAAGCTGCGCAGCCCGATCTCTCCGTTCACTTGCCCGATCCCGCTCTCTTTTACACCCCCAAAGGGCGACTCGGCGATGCCGTAGGTCAGCATACAGTCGTTCACCACCGCGGACCCCGACTGGAGCGCCTTCGCTAGACGTTCGCCCCTGCGCTTGTCACGCGTCCAGACGTTCGCGTTTAAGCCGTACGGCGAATCGTTCGCGAGGTTCAGCGCCTCCTCCTCGTCACGCACCCGCATGATGGGGAGGACCGGCCCGAAGGTCTCAGCCCGCATGAGCTCCATCTCGTGGGTCACGTTGGTGAGCACCGTCGGCTCATAGAACAGGCCCGGATACGAGGGATTGCGTCGACCTCCCGCCAGAACCTTCGCCCCTTTGCGTAGCGCGTCCTCGACGTGCCGCTCCACAATCGCCAGCTGATCGGCGAAGATCATCGGCCCTACGTCGAACTCTCCCTCCGCCCCCTGCCGCAGGCGAGCCGTCTTCTCGACCACCCTCCGCTCGAAGTCGTCGGCCACGGCATCTACGACGTACACCCGTTCTGTGGAGACGCACACCTGACCCGCGTTCGAAAACGCACCAAAGACGGCACCGTTGGCGGCCCGCTCGAGGTCGGCGTCGGCGCATACGATCATCGGGTCCTTGCCGCCGAGCTCGAGCGTAACGGGCAGCAGGTTTCGGCCGCACACTTCCCCAACTCTCCTTCCGGTGCGCACGCTGCCCGTGAAGGAGATCTTGTTCACGCCCGCTTCCACGAGCGCCGCTCCGGTTTCGCCGTCCCCTTGCACCAGGTTGAACACGCCCTCGGGCAGCCCGGCGGCCGAGAACAGCTCTTCCACGAGGCGCCCCGAGAAGGGCGCGACTTCCGAGGGTTTCAGCACGACCGTGTTGCCCGCCATCAGGGCCTGAGCGGTGGGATTGAGCGAGAGGATGAACGGGAAGTTCCAGGGGGTGATGATGCCCACGACGCCGAGCGGTCGGTAGGAGATCCGCAGCTTCTTCGTCTTGAGCAGGTGCACGGGCATGCTGCGGTCGGCAAGGATCCGCTTCGCTCGCTTCGCATAAAAAGAAAGTGCGTCGCAGGCGGCGAAGATTTCGACCGCAAGAGCCTCCGCGCGCGGCTTGCCCGTCTCGCGCACGATCACGTCGAGGAAATCGTCCTGCCGCTCGAGCAAGATGGCCACCGCGCGCTTCAGGTAACGCGCACGATCTTCGAAGCGAAGTGAGGCCCAGCTTGGCTGGACTTTGCGCGCGCGCTCCACGGCCGCACGCACGTCCTCCTCGGTCTGGACCTCGATCTCACCGATCAGATCGAGGGTCGCGGGATTCCGGAGGCGCAGCCGTCGCCGGGCACCCGACACGCTCGCTGCGGTCTCGACGCGCTCGACCACGGCCATGAATGGGTCTCCGGTGCTGTGGGCTGTGGGGCCGAGGGTACGAGAGCCCCGCGGGAGGTGTCAAAGCCTGATTTCGTGCGTTGCGTCCCCTGCCGGGGTCGTGCGATAGGGGGGCGTGGCCGATCCGGATCTCGCGCTGTTTCGGGCGTATCCCGCCGCGCAGGAGAAGCTTCCCAGGGCCCCATTCGTGACGACGCCCACCCCGGTGGGCGCGCTGGAGCTCGATCAAAGGGGGCTTCCGGGGGCCAGGCTGTACGTGAAGCGCGATGAGCGCTCGTGTCCAGCGTACGGCGGGAACAAGCCGCGCAAGCTCGAGTTTGTGATCGGCGACGCGCTCGAGCGTGGTGCGCGCACCCTTGTCACGACTGGCGGACTCGGCACGAACCATGGGCTCGCAACCACGATCCTTGGACGCGCTGCCGGGCTCAGAACCATCCTCGTGCTCGTTCACCAGCCGGTCACCGAAGCGGTGCGGGAGACGCTCCTCCTCCAGGCCGCCTACGGGGCACGACAGGTGTACGGAGGCAATGTGCCCGGGGCAGCGATCCAGACGCTCCGGGTGCTCGTGGGCTCGCTGCTTCGCGGTGATCGGCCGCTCCTCGTGCCGACCGGAGGGTCGTCGGCACGGGGGAATCTCGGCTTTGTGTCCGCCGGGCTGGAGCTGGCCGAGCAGGTGCGCGCCGGTGCGCTGCCAGAGCCCGAGCAGGTCTATGTCCCGGTGGGCAGCGGCGGGACGCTTGCCGGGCTTGTGCTCGGTCTCCGCCTCGCCAAACTGCACACCCGGGCCGTCGGCGTCCTCGTGACGGACATTTTGCCTCCCTCTCCCGCCCGTCTCGCGCGGGCAGCCCGGCGAACCCTCACGCTCCTGCGCCGGGCAGACCCATCGGTGCCCGCGCTCACGATCGTTCCTTCGGACTTCGCCCTCATCACGAGCGAGCTCGGCCCAGGCTACGGCGCACCCACCCCGGCTGCGGTCGAGGCCGTGGAACTCGCGCTCCGCGCGGGGCTTTCGCTGGACCTGACATACGCCGGAAAATGCCTCGCGGCGATCGTGAATCGAGCGCGGCGCGAAGAGCTCGGCGGCGGCCCGATTCTTTTTTGGAATACCTACAATGCCGTCGACCTCGCGCTCGGTGCACCGCGCCGCACCGCTCCAGAAGATCTTCCGCGCTGGATCCGCCGAGTTCTCGCGGGAACGAATTGAGCTGCGGGCGCAGGGGTGGTACCAAGCGACGCGAGCACCCATGAACCCCCTCGTGACCGACTTCCCCCGCACCACCCGGCGCGGCTTTTTGCGGCTCGCGACCGCCTCCGCATCGCTTGCGACCCTGGCTGAGCTACGCGCCCTGCCCGCTTTGGCGACGTGCGCCACCGGGGAGGCGAGCGGGCGGTTCTTCAACCCCATCGAAACCGAGATCTTGACCCAGATTGCAGAGCGCATGGTCGACTCGGGACAAGCCGCGGCCCCGCGCCTGCGCGCGACCGGCGCGATCGCCACCATCGATCGGACCTGTCAAGGGCTTGACCCCGCACTCACCAGCCTCTTGCCGACGGCGCTCCGACTCGTCGAGTACGGCCCCTTCTTCTTTGATTGGACATTCCGGCGTTTTACACAGCTTGGCGACACCGAGAAGGACGCCGCCCTGGCCGGCTGGATGACGAGTCGGTTTGAACTCCGGCGCTTGGTCTTCCAGGCGCTTCGGAACCTTTCCTTCCTCGGCTACTACAGCCAGGAGGAGAGCTGGCCGCTCATCGGTTATGCGGGCCCGCTCCTGCGTTCCCCGCGGCCGGTCACGTGATCGAGAAGCTTCTCGAGCGGGGCGGCGATCTCGTGGAGAGCGCCGACGTCTGCGTGATCGGTTCGGGGGCGGGCGGCGCCGTGGCGGCTGCGGAACTCGCCGTGGGCGGCCGGAGCGTGGTGCTGCTCGAGCAGGGCCACCACTGGACGCGCGCGGATTTCAGCCAGCGCGAAGACGAGATGCTGCCCCGGCTGTTCGAGGAAGCCGGGATGCGCCAGACCACCGATGGTGCCTACACCATCCTGCAGGGACGCAACATCGGCGGCTCGACGGTCCACAACCTCTGCTACGCCTTTCGCGCGCCCGAACCGATCCTGCGGGTCTGGCGCGAGGAGCACGGGCTCTCGGAGCTCACGGCGGAGGCGCTGGCACCCTCGTTCGAGCGGGTGGAGAGGAATCTTCGGGTCAAGCAGATCCTCGAGTCCGAGCTCAATGGGCTGAACCGCGCCATTCGCACCGGCGCACAAAAGCTCGGCTACTCGGGTTTCGTGGCGCGTCACAATCGCGAAGGGTGCATCGGGGCGGGCTACTGCATCCTCGGCTGCTCCTACGACGCCAAGCAGTCCATGCTCGTCACCTATGTGCCCCGCGCATCGGCCGCGGGTGCCCGCATTTACGCCAACGCACGCGCCGAGCGAATCGAGGTCGAGGGGGGCCGGGTGCGGCGCGTGCTTGGCAGCGTGGTGGACCACGACGGTTGCTCGCGCGGTTCGGTCGAGGTGAAGGCCAAAGTGGTGGTACTGGCGGCGGGGGCAGTCGCGTCACCGGTTCTCCTTTTGCGGAGCGAGATCGCGAATGGAAGTGGCCAGGTCGGGAAGAACCTCCACCTGCACCCCTCCGTCATGCTCGCCGGCTTCACGGAGGAGCCGATTCACGCCTACCGTGGCATCCCACAGAGCTACTACATCGATCAGTTCATTAACCTCGAGAAGGACCCGCACCGCGGTTACATCCTCATGCCCATTACCGGTTTCCCGGTCCTCACAGCGGCCAATCTTCCGGGTTTTGGACGCGCGCACTCCACGTACATGGCGAAGTTCTCGCGGATGGTCGGCCTGCTCGCGTTGTTGCACGACCGCAGTGCGGGCAGCGTCGAGAGCGGCCGTTCGCTTGCGAAGCCGAAGATTGCCTATCGCATGGAGGAGGGCGACCGCCGCCAGCTCTCCGAGAGTCTCGTGCACATCGCGAAGGTGCTCTTCGCGGGGGGAGCGAAGAGCGTGCTTGCTCCCTACTGGCGCGATCCTCTTGAGCTCGGACCGGGGGACGACCTTTCCGTGCTCGAGCGCAGAGGAGTTCAGGAGGGTGAGATCGGCCTCGCCTCCACACACCCACAGTCGACTTGCCGGATGGGGGCCGATTCGCGCACGTCGGTGGTCAACGCATGGGGCGAATCCCACGAGGTGCCTGGCTTGTTCCTCGCGGACATGAGCGTCTTCCCCACCTCCCTCGGTGCCCCGCCCCAGCTTACGACCGCGGCGCTGGCAGACCGCACGGCCTCCCACATCCTCGCCCGTTGGCCCGAGCTCGCGGCGTGAACGCACAGTCCTCGCCCCTGGAAGGCCTCGAGGAGGAAGCCCCGGCGCTCGCCGTCGCCCAGGCGCTCGGACCCAAGCGCCCTGGCATCTGGCAGCTCGCCTGGCCCTCTATGGCCATGTTCGCGCTGCAGTCGCTCGTCGGCCTGGTGGATTTCATCATCGTGGGCTCCTTGGGCTCGGAGGCCGTGGCCGCGGTCGGTGTGGCGTCCCAGTTCTTCAATGTGCTTTTTGCGGTGCTCGCCGCGGTAACGACGGGCACGGTCGCTCTGGTGGCACGCGCGTGGGGCGCCGGCGATGCGCAAGAGGCCGACCGCGTGATCCGGCTCTCGGTGGCCCTCGGCGCCGTGTTCGCCGGCTTCGTGATGTGCGCGATCCCCTTCGCAGACCGGGTGGTCGCCGCTTTCGGCGTAGCCCCGGGAGTTGTTGCGCTCGGCGGTTCCTACCTGCGAATCCTGCTCGCGTTCACCCTGCCCTTCGCGGTGGGTTTTGTGCTCGGCAGCGGCCTACGCGGCGCTGGGGATGTGCGAACGCCGCTCCTGATCGGTGTGGTGATGAACCTCGTGAATGTCGCCGGGAACTACATTCTCGTGTTCGGAAAGTTCGGCGCACCGAAGCTCGGGACCGATGGCTCCGCGCTTGGCAGCGGGATCGCACTCTGCGTCAGTGCCGCGATCTACGCAACGCTCTGGATCCGCAATGGGTTGGTCGTGCCCCGGGGACGCTGGCTCGACGGCTTCGACCGAACGCGGGCCGCGCGCATTTTGCGAATCGGCGTACCCACGGCGCTCGAGCAAATCGCCTGGCAGGGGGGCCTTTGGCTCTTCTTGCGAATCGTCGCACAGTACGGAACAGACCCGATCTCGGCCTATCTGATTGGCGTGCGAATTCTCTCCTTTTCCTTCGTTCCCGGGCTCGGCTTCTCGACCGCCGCGGCGACGCTCGTAGGCCAACATCTCGGTGCACGCGAACCGGAGCTTGCGGCACGCTCCGGCTGGCGCGCGAATGCGGGCGCGATGGTCGTGATGGCATGCGTCGGAGCTGTGATCATCGCGATCGCTCGACCTGTGGCGGGCTACTTCGGCGCAGCGGGCGAGAACACGGTGAACCTCGCCGTCACCTTCATCTGGATCCTTGGCGCGGCGCAGCCGCTCATGGCAGTGGAGTTCACGCTGGGCGGCGCCCTGCGCGGCGCCGGCGACACGCGCTTCCCATTGGTCTCGATCCTGACGGGACTGTTTGTGTTTCGCCTCGGCGGCGCCGTCTTGGTCTCCCGCGTGTTCGGCGGGTCTGTGGTCATGGTGTGGTGCTGTCTGCTCATGGATTATGCCGCGAAGGCCTCCCTACTCTCCGCTCGGTTCGCCTCCGGGCGCTGGAAGGAAATGCGCATCTAGCACAGGAGCCCTTTGAAGCCTCGGATGACCTCGCCAAGGCCCCGGCCGAGCTCGGGAAGGCGCGCCAGTCCGAAGACGACGAGGGCCGTCCCGAGAATCGCGAGCAGGTGCGGGGCTGAAGGAGACCCTTGGAACCATCTTCTCACCCGCCGCCGGGGGGAAGTGGGGCGGCCTTGCCAGCCGGCCACTCGAGGACGGTTTGGCCACGCGGCGCCGTGCTTCCCGACTTCGGCTCGAGGGTCACGCGCAGCGCTTCGGGCAGGAACGCGACCGCGCCATCCTGCGCCACGATGCGTGCCTTCCCGTCCACGTCAGGCAGAGCGGTGCCGAGGGAAACCCATGCGCCATCGTGCAGCAGCCATGCCTGGTACACAAAGCCGCTGGCCGGCACGGTCAGGTGGGAGAGCGACAGCACCCCGAGCTTCGTTCCCACACGTGCACGCCAGTTGGCGTGGGTCTCGGCCGGCGTGCCGGGCGCGGCTTCAAGGCGCAGCGGGTGCACGTCGCTCGACGTCACGAGGTCGAGGGCACCCTCGTCCCTCTCGAGCGCGGCGCGCCCGCGGATCTCCCGGATGCCGAGCGTCGCCACGGTACCCACGAGGAAGAGCGCCAGCATCGCGAGAGCGGGCGAGAGCTGGGAGCGCAATCGCTGGAGCCCCGCACGGATGCGTGTCTTCGCAGTGCCGAGGCGCAAGTTCAGCACGGCCGCGACCTGCTCGTGTGTCAGGTCTTCGAAGAATGCAAGACCAAGGGCCTGCCGCTGAGGAGGCGGAAGCTGCTCGAGGGCCTCCCGCACGGCGGAGCGCC
>DAIOWK010000084.1:0-12046 GCA_036758525.1 Myxococcota bacterium | reverse complement strand
AGCGTAACGACATGGCCGCGCGACTGGGCGCGAGGTCTTTGCTCCACCAGCAGGAACTCACCCCCCTCGAAGTCCTCGCCGGGTTCCGAGAGCAGGCAAGTCATCTGTAGCGGGAAGTGGATTGGGCCGTAGAGGTCCTGGTGCAGGCAGTTGTAGCCCTCGGCCTCGTAGCGCAGCAATAGTGGCGTCGGCCGGGTCTGTCCGTGGCCGCGGCAGAGTGCAAGGAACTGATCGAGATGATCGGGATAGGGGGCCTCGCTGCGCAGGGCCAGGGACCAGCGGTTTGCGATCGCCGCGAGCGGTTCGTAGAAGAGGCGGCGCAGTGTCGCAACGAGCGGAGGGAGAGGCTCGGCGAAATACCGGTACTCGCCTTCACCAAATCGGTAGCGTGCCATCTCGACGCGCGACCGGAAGAGATTTGGATCGGTGTAGGCCTCCCGCAGCGCACGGCACTGAGTGGGGGAGAGAAGAGCCGGCGTCGTGGCGTATCCGAGACGATCGAGGTCCTGCGCGAGGGCCTGCCAGTCGAGACGGGCGACGCACGCCTCGACTGTCTCTGTATCGCCTAGCGCTTGAAGACCCAGTGCCCCTCTCCGCATACCAGGGAATAGTACGGCGACCGGGTCGCTGCCCGGGGAACCATCGAACGTTCGTGCTACGCGCGGGCTTCCGCGCTCGGTCCGAGTAGCTCCGCGGCGAGAAACCGTCGGTGGTGGGCCCCATCCCCGAGCATTGCCCGGCTCCAGAGCGCACGCTTGAAGTAGAAGTGCGCGTCACAGTCCCAGGTAAAGCCATAACCACCGTGCAGCTGCACTGCCCTGCGCACCGCCACGGGATACACCTCGCTCGCAATCGCCTTGGCCATGCGCGCCGGTATTTCCGCCGAATCAGGCGCGTGATCCAGTGCCGCCGCGGCAGCGAGCACATGGGTGCGCGCCAACTCGACGCCGATCATCACATCGACGATCGGGTGCTTCACGGCTTGGAAGGCTCCGATCTGCCGGTCGAACTGTTTGCGTGCGATCGCGTAGTCACGCGTCATGAGGAGCGTTGACTCTGCACCTCCCACCATCTCGGCAGCCAATGCGGCGAAGCCCCGCACGTGTACGCGATGGAGCGTCGCGGCGCCGGCCGTCTCAAGACGGGTCGAGGCCGAGACCAACACGTCTTCGAACACGAGGCGCGCGCTGCGGCGCGTCGGATCGACGCCGATCTCGGTTTCGACGCTGACGCCACGCGTCGGGAGATCAACGGCAAAAAGCGCCAGCTCGCCGCTGCGTTCGCGAAAGGGCGCGATCACGAGTCCGGCTTCAGCGCCGGCGATGACGAAGGGCTTCACGCCTCGCAACACGAAACCACCTTCCCGGGCGTTTGCGGTGGCCTCGATCTCTTCCACCTCCCATCCGCCGCCGGTGTCGCACAAGGCGAACGTCGCGACGAGATCGCCGGACGCGAGCGCGGGTTCGAGCTGAGCGCGCTGGGCCGCACTGCCTGCGGCCTCGAGTGCGAAGCCGGCAAGCATCGCTGCGAAGACTGGGGCGGGCAGAAGCCGGCGCCCCGTCTCCTCCAGCAGCAGCGCAAGATGCAGGTGGCCAAGGCCCGCACCGCCATGCGCTTCTGGCAGCACAAGCCCGAGCCAGCCGAGGCGAGCGATCTCCTTCCAAAGCACCGGATCAAGCCCGAGGGGAGACTCGGCAAGCCGGCGCACCTCTGCGATCGGGCAGCGCTCTTCGAGGAAGCGTCGCGCAGATTGGCGCAGGATCTCGTGCTCCTCTGTGAATCCAAAGTCTGCGGGAATCTGGGGATAAGACATCGGTTTCTACTTGCTCTTCGGAAGACCGAGCACACGCTCGCCGAGGATATTGCGTTGGATCTCGCTCGTGCCGCCGCCAATCGTCATGCCGAAGGAGTTCATATAGGCACGTGGCCACTCCGCCCGGTCCACGGCGTGCTCATCCCCAAGCCACAGCGTGCTCGCCGGGCCCAGCATCTCGCACGCAAGCTCGGAAAGGCGCTGATTGAACTCGCTATACACAAGCTTGTTCATGAGCCGCAGAGCCTGCGGCCGGTCGAGGTTGAGCCCCGGAATACGCGCGCGCAGGGACCCTAGGCGGAGCGCCTCCTCTTGGATCCAAAGCTCAACCGCCCGATCGCGCAGCACAGGATCCTCGGCCGCGGTTCCCCCCCCGCGGCGGGCGCGCTTTGCAAGAGAAGCAAGGCGGTGCACCGATTCTGCGGACGAGGTCGCTTGCCCCCCGCCCGAGCCCTCGGCGGCGCCTCGCTCGAACAGGAGCGTCGTCATCGCAACTTGCCAGCCCTGTCCCTCCTGCCCGAGCAGAGCGTCACGACCCATGAGCGCGTCGTCGAAAATCACTTGGTTAAACCCGCCCTCGCCGGTCATCTTGACCAGGGGTTGCACGGTCACGCCGGTCGCGTCCATCGGGAAGAGGAAGTAGGAAAGGCCTTCGTACTTGCCCGCTCTAGGGTCCGTTCGAGCCAGCAAGATCATCCACTTCGACTTGTGTGCGAGCGTCGTCCAGACCTTGTGACCGGTGACGCGCCAGCCCTCCGCCGTGCGCTCCGCACGCGTCGTCGCGCTGGCAAGATCGGACCCGGCACCGGGCTCACTGAAGCCCTGGCACCAGATCTCCTCTGCGGAGAGAATCGACTTCAGGTAGCGCTTCTTCTGAGCTTCCGTTCCGTAGTGGAGGATGGTGGGGCCCGCCCACTGAAGACCGATCACATTGACGAGGAAGGGTGCACGCGCGCGGGAGAGTTCCTGGCTCACGATACGCTGACGCTTTAGCGGGTCGCCCTTGCCGCCGTATTCGGCCGGCCAGTCGAGGCCCAAGTACCCGGCGTCGAAGACCTTGCGCTGCCAATCGCGCAGGAACTCGAACTGCCGATCCGACTCGACTTCGAGAAAGCTCTGCGGGAGCTTGAAGCCCGGATCGGCCGGCTTGTTCGCCTGCATCCAGGCTCGGACCTCGCGACGAAACTCCGCGATCTCGTTCGGCTCGACTTCCTGTACCAACTCGCTCATTGGGCACTCCGCTCCCTACGAGGGGTTCTCAAGGCGCGTTCGCCTGGGGCAGGGCCAGCCGGGCCCGACCGACCCACGAATCGAGTAGGAGTATAGGGAAAGGGGCTGCCGCAGCCGCTTGCAGGCACCTCCCGCTTCCGCTTCTGGGGAACTATCGCCGTCGCAGTCGTGCTCTGGGTGGCGGTCGCGTTCATTAGCCAAGACGCTGCCAGCGGCCCCGTCGCCTCCCTCTTCCTTTACAGCGTCCGCCCAGGCGGGCAAGCTTCGAAGCGGGACGCGACGCCCGATTTTGCGTGCCATCGGCCCAATCGCTTTTGGGAGCTCCCATGAACTTTGGATTCGAGGCAGAGCAAGAGCTGCTGCGGGCCGAGGCGCGCAAGTTCCTCGATCAATGCTGCCCGATGGAGGAGGTGCGCAGGATTGCGACCACTCCGCAGGGATTCTCACCGGAGCTGTGGAAGCGCATCGCCGAACTCGGCTGGCCGGGGCTCGCGGTTCCCGAAGAATACGGGGGTGCAGGCCTGCGCTTCATCGATCTGGTCGTCCTGCTCGAGGAGACCGGCCGATCCCTCTTCCCGTCGCCACTTCTTGCCACAACCCTTGCCGCCTCAGCCATCCATGACGCGGGCGACGATGTGCAGCGCAGGCGCTGGCTGCCCGGCCTCGCGTCGGGTGCCACGATCGGCACGCTTGCCCTGCTTGAGGCCAGCGACCGGCTCGACGTCGAAGGCGTACAACTCGTCCCCGAACGCGAAGAAGCTGGTTACGTCCTGCACGGCGAAAAGCTGTTCGTGCTTGACGCGGGAAGCGCCACGCTATTCGTGGTGTCGTTTCGTTCGCGACGCGAACGCGAGGCCGTGGGACTCGCGGTCGTCGAACTCGGCGCGCCCGGAGTCGCCGCCGAGAGTCTTCCGGGCATCGATGAAACGAAGCGTCTCGGACGTTTGCGTCTTGACGGGGTGCGCGTGAGAGCCGATGCGCTTCTCGGTCCGGCGGATGCGGCGTGGCCCGCGGTGACGCGTCTTCTGGATCGTGGCGCGGCTGCGGTGACGGCAGAGATGATCGGGGCCGCCGAAGCGGCCCTCGCACTGACCGTCCGCTACGCAAAGGAACGCATCCAGTTCAATTCGCCGATTGGCCGCTTCCAAGGGGTGAAGCATCCCCTCGCAGAGATCTACGTCGACATCGAGTCCTTCAAATCACTGCTCTACTACGCGGCCTGGATGCTCGACGAGTCTCCTGCGCAGGCGCGGCGGCAGGTCTCCATGGCCAAAGCGTATGCCAGCGAGGCTTTCGCCCGGACAGGCCTTGATGCCGTCGGTCTGCACGGGGGCATCGGGTACACGTGGGAATACGATGCGCAGCTCTACCTGAAGCGCTCGAAGTGGGCGAGGTCGATCTTTGGCGACGCCGACTGGCACTATGAGCGCGTCGCGCAGCTCGGAGGTCTCTAAGCGAATGGACTTCAATCTGACACCCGAAGAAGAGGCCTTCCGCGACGAAGTGCGTGCCTTCCTGGACGAGAACCTCCCAGTGGGCACCAACACCAACGATCAAAGGTTCCTTGCGGACTGGAATCGCAAGGTGCGCGCCAAGGGCTGGGTGGGCTTCTCATGGCCGAAGGAGGTCGGAGGGGGCGGCGGCACGCTGATGCAGCAGGTGATCCTCAAGGAGGAGATGGCGAAGCGCAAGGCGCCATCCCTTGGCACCTGCTTCATGGGGCTCGCCTGGGTCGGGCCGGCCATCATTCAGTACGGCACCGAAGCGCAGAAGCAGCGCTTTATTCCCGAGATCCTCGACGGCAAGTACCAGTGGTGCACGGGCTATTCCGAACCCGGTGCGGGCAGCGACCTCGCTTCCCTGCAGTGCCGCGGGAGGCGTGACGGCGAAGCGTACGTCGTAAACGGACAGAAGATCTCGACTTCGATCGCGATGTGGTCGCGCTGGATGATTCTTCTCGTGCGCACCGACCCGCATTCCACTTCCAAGCACGAAGGCATTACCTGCCTCTTGGTGGAGATGAATACGCCGGGGATCTCGGTCCGTCCGATCCGAAACATGACCGGTGGCGCGATGTTCGCGGAAGTGTTCTTCGACAACGTGCGGATCCCGGTGGTGAACCGCCTCGGTGCCGACGGGGAGGGCTGGAAGGTGACGATCTCCGCCCTCGCGAATGAGCGTTCGGGGATCGCGGAGGTGGAGGGCCTGCGGCGCGCGCTCGAGGCCATCAAAGATCTTGCGGGACGCTCGCAGCGCCACGGTCGTCCCGCCTTGCAGGATCCGCAGATTCGCCGGCGTGTGGCGAAAGCGGAGACGCGCATCGAGGCCATGCGGCTGAACGGCATGCGGTTTCTTACCCGCCAGCTTCGGGGCGAGCCCCTCGGCAGCGAGACCTCCATCAACAAACTGCATCGGGCGGAGCTCGAGATCGGCCTCGGTGAACTCGCGTTGGAGCTCGAAGGAAGCTACGGGCTGCTTGCGAAGGGCTCGGATCTCGCCGTCGACGGGGGGCGCTGGCAGCACTTTGCCTTGAGCTGGCCCGAAGTGGTGATCGGAGGCGGCACCCCCAACGTGCAGAAGAACATCATCGCAGAGAGGATCCTCGGCCTCCCCCATGATTGACCGCGCAGACCGCAGAGCCAGAATCGAAGCCAAGCTGCGTGAGCGGCTCGCAGCGGCGCACGTGGAGGTCGTCGACGAGAGCCATCTTCATGCCGGCCACGCAGGCGCGCGAGCCGGGGGAGGGCATTTCCGCGCACTGATCGTGTCCTCCCGTTTCGAGGGGCTCGCCTCGCTTGCCGCCCAACGCTTGGTGTACGACGTGCTTTCCGACGAGATGGGCGGGGAGATCCATGCCCTGTCGGTCCGAACGCTCACACCCGAGAGGTGGCGAGAAGAGGCGTAACGCCGCCATCTCCCGGGAATCCCGGTCACTGTTCGCGGAACGGGTGCGTACTTGCCCGGAATCCGGGTTCAAACGAAGTCGGTGAGCCACTTCTCGAGTGAGACGCTAAAGCCCGCCGCGTTTCGGTGGCCGCCGCCGCCGTACTCCTTGGCAATCCGCGATACGTCAAGCCCGCCGATCGAGTAGAGGGAGATATCGGCCCGGCGGCCATGCAACCGGTAGACAAGCCCCCAGGGCTCACCGAAGGTCGCGCGCTTGGCGAGCTCGTGACCCACGGTGCTGCGCAAGAGCGCGGAGTTCACGGCCTCCACCCGCCGTGAGCCGAGCGCGACGGGATGAGCGGTGCGCAGCAGGCGCTCCACTTCGCAGCGATTCGCTTGCACGATTGGAGCGCCCTGTCGCGCCAGCTCCTCCGCCGGCATTTCCGCCAGTTCGTCCCACACGTCAAAGCGACGCGGATAGGACGAAATCGCCGCGTTGACCTCTTCCGAGGCCGGGAGCTTCCAGCGCCAGAGATCCTGGTCCTCCACGTAGGCGAGGAGGCTCGGGGTGGGCGCGTCGGCGTGGAAGTGATGCCAGGCCAAGGTCGCTCCTGAGCGTTCCAGGTCGAAGCGCACGAGGTGGCCATGGGCCCGCAGTGCATTTTCGAGGCCTCGATCTGACTCGAAGTGATCCCGCGCCGAGACGTGGTGATCGAGTACGAGTACGTGGGCCGCCACCTCGCCCAGGGCGCGAAGCGCCCGGTTCTCGAGCGAGATGTCGACGAAGACAACGACGCCTCCACCCCACTCGGACGCGCGGAAGGGATCCTCGTGGCCACGGGCCACGTACTCCCCATCGTTGCCCCAGGCGCGCCGCACAGCCCAGGCCGCCCCGAAGCCATCGGGGCAGCCCGCGTGGAAGAAGCAGGTGCGTTTCACGAGGCGAGGGTACCCCGGTCTGTCAGGGCATCAAAGACGCAGGCCGTCGCAGGAACTCGTCGATCGTGTCTGCCAGGCGATCCGGCACCTCCGCCGCAAGCGAGTGCCGAGCACCGCGGAAGATACGGAACTCGTTGTGCGGCAGCAGCTGGTGCAAGCGTGCCACGCCTTCCCCCATATTCGCACCGTTGTCCCGGTCGCCCCACAGGAGCAACGTGGGCTGTTGAATCTCGGGCGCGATCGGAAACAGACTCTGCCCGACCTGATCCGCCGCCATGCCCCAGTACATGCGGACGAAGCCGGGAGAAAGGACTTCCCGGTAGTAGGCGAACGTGTCTTCGAGAGCGCTCTCCCGTCCCGGCCAATCCGTGCTGTACCAGAAGCGTGACTGAATCCAGACGGTTGGCCAGAAGAGCGTGTAGCTCGCGAGGCGGCGAGAAAGGGCCGCCAGACGGGGCTGCGCCTCCCACGCGCTGCCGGGAGCCCACGCCACGAGGCGCGGAAAACGCTCGGGGAAACGGTGGCCGAGGCGCAGGACGAGGTTGCCGCCGAGGCTTCCCCCGGCGAGCACACACTGCCCGATCCCGAGCTGGTCGAGAAATGCCACCAGCACGTCCTCATAGAACCCGAGGGTGTACTCACGGTCCGGCTTCTCGGCGTAGCCGCTTCCCGGAAAGTCGAGCACCAAGACCCGATGAACCCGGGAGAGGGTGGGCACGAGGCCGTCGTATTCCTCGATCCTGGAGGTGTGGCCGGGAATCAGCACAACGACCCGGTCGCGACGCGCCGGCATGGTGGGCCCGTCATCGATGTAACGAAGGCGCAGTCCGAGTACGGTGATGTCCCGCTGCGTGTAGGGCGTGGTGCGCACGGCCTGAGGGCGCGTGTGACCGGGGTCAGCGGGGGCGGAACACCCGAGGGCATAGCCGGCCAGCGCGAGGGCGCCATGCGTGGCGCGAAGCCAGCCCGTTTTCATTCCCTTCACTGCTTCGCGCTCCAATCGCGCCGCAACCCATCCGGGCCCGACGCCTCCAGCGATTCGGCAGCCCATCTCGCGCGAGCATCCCCACCGCCAGCGCTCGTCGGCTAGAGAAACGCCTCACCCGCCGACCGCGCCCGATCGAGGCGGCTCGCGGTGTCCTTGCCTACCTGCCGCAAGGCGAGCCCAGCGCACAGAAGTGCCAGGGCATTGGCGCACAGCGCACAAAGAATCGCCGCGCGCAGATTGCCGAGTGCGAGGCTGATCCGGCCTACGGTGTAGGGTCCCAGGGCCAGGCCGACAAAAGTCACCACCAGCAGGTAGGCGGCCGACGCGCTGGCTCGCATGCGTGGCAAGACCAGATCCTGCACCGTGGAGGCTCCCGGCCCGATCCACATCGAGCCCAAGACCGCAAGGGGGAAGTTCAGGGCGTACGCCAGCGCGTGATCTTGTGTCGTAAACATCGTGATGGCGATGGGAACGGGAAGAATCGCGGTCAGAACGGCCACGCGCAGTGGACCCGTCGGGCCCTTGCGGCGCCAACGATCCGCCAATACGCCTCCGAGCGTTACACCTAGAAAACCCGCCGCCGCGGCGGTAAGGCCCAGCACGAGTCCGGCCTCGCCCTCCCGCACCCCGAGCACGCGGATAAAGTAGGGTGCCGTCCAGAAGCCCAGTGCGTAGCCAGTAAACGCGAGAAACGAGAACGACAAGGAGGCCCAGCGCAGCGACGGGGTGCGGCAGATGAGCGCGAAGCTCGGAGGATCACGGAGCCGCAAAGATTGCGCCCAAGAAACGGCGGCGTAGAGACCGATGCCGAGCGCGCTCCACTGTACGGCATTGCCGAGCAGGGTCGTCATGGAGACCGCGCACAGCGTGACCACCAGCGCCGCCGCGAGATTGAACCCGAGATCACGCGGGCTACCGCCGTGACGCTGCAGGCTCCAGAGACTGAAGCCCGGAAGTATCGACGCCAGCTCACGACCAAACTTGCGGAAGGGATTGGGTTCGGCGGGAGCAAAGATCCCGTCGACCTGCCCACGCAGGGGCTCACGCAGCGAGCGCACCCAGAGTGCCAGCAGCAATCCCGGCAGGCCCACGACGAAAAAGGCCACCTGCCAGCCCCGCAATCCCAAGGGCGGGGCCGTGTGTGCCCACAGGACGTCCCAGCGATCGACGATGGCACCCCCGAGGAAGATGCCCACCCCCCCGCCGATGTAGATGCCGCTCGCGTAGATCGCGAGGACGGTCGCACGCACGCGCTGCGGGAAGTAGTCGGAGAGCATCGAGAACGCCGCGGGACTCGCGCTTGCCTCGCCCACGCCAACGCCGACACGTGCCGCACCGAGTTGAAGGAAGCTTCGCGCGAAACCCGACAAGGCGGTCATCACGCTCCAGAACCCGATCCCGATCGAGATCAATCGTCGGCGGTCCCACGAATCCGCGAGCCGGCCCAGCGGGATGCCGAAGATCGCGTAGAAGACGGCGAACGCGGTTCCGTACAGGAACCCCATATGCGCGTCCGTAAGACCGAGGTCGGCCTTGATGCGCTCGGCGAGGATCGAAAGGATCTGCCGATCGAGGAAGTTGAGCACGTACACGAGGACGAGGACGACGAGGACATAGCGCGCGTAGGCAGGGCTAGACGGGGCTCCCGCGCCTGCCGGTCGAGGGCGCGTGGCCAGGGCGTCGGGCACCGGGGCAGGCATTCGCGGGCGATTCTAACGGTTGGGGGCGAGGACGTGCCGAAAAAGCGACGTCCTTTCCAACGTGTTGGGATGGGAAGCCAGGGGCGGGCGGCCACGGGCTCTCCGAGCCACGCATCGCCCTCCACTGCACGATAGCTCCTTGCGCCTTCCGACGAGCCACACCGACGCGTGCTAGAGGAAGCGTTTTCGCAGCCAGCGCGTCAACACCAGGTTCAGCTCCTCCGGCTTCTCCTGCTGCGTCCAGTGTCCACATTTCTCGATCAGCACGGTCTCAAGATCCGGCACAAACGACTGCATTCCAGCGGCCATCTGCGGGCGCAGAACAGGGTCCCATTCCGCGGTCACCATGAGAGAGGGCACGCCGACTTTTGCGCCCGTGGTCTGTGCCGTGGTTTCCCAGTTGCGGTCCATGTTGCGATACCAGTGGATCCCGCCGTCGAACCCCGTGCGCTCGAAGATGCGGACGTAGTGATCGAGTTCGTCAGCTGTCAGGATCGGGTCACCGATCTCGGGCAGTTCTTCGAGTCGGCGGAACGGGTTCATGTCCCCGCCTGATGCGGCGTTGCGTGTGGCGAACTGCTCGAAGGGAATCGCGCTGCGCATCAGCCTTTCAAACACGAGACGCACCCGTGCGTTCATCACCGCTTCGGCGACTCCGGGCTGCTGAAACCACAGGATGTACATCTTCTCGTCCTGGCCGCCGACCAGGGCCCGCATGAGCTGGGTTGGCGCGACGGGGCCGCGGGGCAGAAAGGGCGTGTTCACGCCCACCACGCCCGCGGTGCGGTCAGGGTGGAGAAGCGGCATCTGCCACACGACAAGGCCCCCCCAGTCGTGCCCCACAAAGACTGCCTTCTCGATACCGAGGACGTCGAGCAACGCCACGAGGTCGCCGGTCAGGTGGTGGATATCGTACGCGGAGATCTCCCCCGGCCGGTCGCTCGCGCCATAGCCCCGCTGGTCGGGCGCAATCGCGCAAAACCCGGCCGCAGCGAGTGCTGGCAGCTGGTGGCGCCAGGAGAAGGCGAGCTCCGGAAAGCCGTGACAGAGCACCACCGCGGGGCCCTGTCCCGCCTGATGGACGGACAGGCTGATCCCGCCACCCGCCTGACCAGGGCCGGTCCGGGGCGCAAGCGAGATCCGGCGCGCTCGAGGGAGCGGGGGTGCGGGCGGCGGAAGCGTCATCGGGTAATCCTCTTCTGGTGGGGCCGCTACTCTAGCCAGTCTGGAGGTGATCATGCCCGACCCGAAGCGTTCCCTTGCCCGCCCGCGCTCCCGTGAGGTCACCGAGGGTGCGGCCCGTGCGCCGGCGCGGGCCATGCTGCGCGCCACCGGGTTCTCGGAGGAGGACTTCGGCAAGCCGCAGATCGGTGTCGCCGCGGCCGCCAATGAGGTCACTCCCTGCAACATGAACCTCGGAGTGCAGGCGGATCTGGCCAAGCATGCGATCCGCGCTTCCGGCGGCGTCGGGATCCGGTTCGACACCATCGCGGTCTCCGACGGCATCTCGATGGGCCACGCCGGCATGCATGCCTCGCTGCCCTCCCGCGAGGTGATCGCCGATTCGATCGAGCTGGTGATGCATGCCGAGCGCTTTGACGGCCTCGTGGCGATTGCAGGCTGCGACAAGAGCTTGCCGGGAATGATGATGGCGATGGCGCGCATCGACTTGCCGTCCGTATTCCTCTATGGCGGAACGATTCTTCCGGGCTGCTTCCAAGGGCACGACGTCAGCATCCAGGACGTCTTCGAAGCCGTCGGAGCGCACGCGTCGGGCAAGATGACGGATGCAGAGCTGCTCGATCTCGAACGCAAGGCGTGCCCGTCCACAGGATCGTGCGCGGGAATGTTCACCGCGAACACCATGGCGGCTGCCAGCGAGGCGCTCGGGCTCGCGCTCCCGGGATCGGCGTCGCTTCCGAATCCGGATCCACGGCGAAAGGAGCTCGCGCAGGCGACGGGCCGGGCTTGCGTCCTCGCCCTGGAGCAGGACCTGCGCCCGAGCCGGATTCTGACGAAACACGCCTTCGAAAACGCCATCGCCGCGGTGATGGCTCTCGGCGGCTCGACCAACGCGGTGCTGCACCTGCTGGCGATTGCGCACGAGGCGCGCGTGGACCTGACCCTCGATGATTTTGACCGGGTCTCCCGTCGCACTCCCCAGCTCTGCGACCTGCGCCCCTTCGGGAAGTACCTGATGACCGACCTCGATCGGATTGGCGGCGTACCGGTCATCTTGCGTGAGCTGCTCGGGCGGGGCCTGCTTCACGGGGAGGCGCGGACCGTCACAGGCAAGACCGTGGCAGAGAATCTCGCGGAAGTTCGATTCCCGAGTGGCCAGGACGTGGTCCACAGCGCCGACAGTCCTTTGATGAAGGAAGGCGGCATCGTCATCCTGCGCGGGTCGCTTTCGCCCGACGGTGCAGTGATCAAGACGGCCGGCGGGAATCTGCGACGTTTTGAGGGTAGAGCACGCGTATTCGACGGAGA
>DAIOWK010000083.1:0-12197 GCA_036758525.1 Myxococcota bacterium | reverse complement strand
GGCGTCTCGCGCTCGACCATGACGAGGCCCCATGAGTAGCGACGAGAGGCTTGCGGCGCCTGCACCCGCTCTCGTGCGCCACGTCGCGGCGGCATTCGCGGTCCAGGGGCGCTGGGTCTCCTCGACACCCTGGGGCAGCGGCCACATCAACCAGACCCTACTGGTTGTCTTCGAGCAAGACGGTCGCATGGAGCGCTACGTCCAGCAGCGAATCAATCCCCTCGTCTTTCCAGATCCGATGAAGGTGATGGAGAACCTCGCGCGCGTGACCGCGCACCAGCGTACGGTGCTGATGGGCGAGGGGGCGATCGATCTTGAGCGGCGTGCCCTTACGCTCGTGCCCACCTGGTCGGGTGCGCTCTCGTTCGTGGACGCGGAAGGGTCACACTGGCGCACCTATCGCTTCGTGGAAGGGGCGTCGAGCCACGACGTCGTGCGGACGCCGCGGGACGCAGCCGTCGCGGCCGAGGCTTTCGGCCGCTTCCAGGCCCAGCTGACGAGCCTCCCGGGACCTCGTCTCCACGAGACGATCCCTCGCTTCCACGACGGGCGCGCTCGCATGGAGGCGCTCCTCGCCGCCGCCCGGACGGACCGTTGCGGACGCTTGTCGGGCTGCCAGACGGAGTTCGACTTCGTGCTGGCGCGCGAGGCGATGGCCGATCGGCTGCCCTCGCTCCACGCAAGAGGCGTCATCCCCGAGCGCATCACGCACAACGACACCAAGCTCAACAATGTGTTGCTCGACGACCGCAGCGGCGAGGCGGTGTGCGTGATCGACCTCGACACGGTGATGCCGGGCCTCGTGCACTATGACTTTGGCGACTTGGCGCGCACCGCGACCTGCGCGGCGGCGGAAGACCAGCGGGACCTGTCCCGGGTCGGCGCGGAGCCCGTGCTCTTCGCGGCCCTGTGCGAAGGCTACCTGCGCGGTGCCGCGGCCTTCCTCACCCCCGCGGAGTGCGCCGAACTTGCCTTTTCCGCCAGGCTTCTCACGCTCGTGATCGGCCTGCGCTTCCTGACCGATCATCTCGCGGGGGATCGCTACTTCAAGGTGCACCGCGAGAACCACAACCTCGATCGCTGTCGCATGCAGCTGCGGCTCGTGGCCAGCATGGAGGAGCAGCGGGGGCGTATGGAGGAGATCGTGGCTCGCGCCGCGGAGCGCTTCCTCCAGAAGTCGTGAGAGGCCTGGAGGGGAGCCACGCGAGTAGAATCCGGGCGCCGGCCGGGCGCCGGTTCCGGGCGGGAGGGTACGGGATGGCCGGTCGTCTCGAAGGCAAGATCGCAATTGTGACAGGCGGAGGCAGCGGGATCGGCGCCGCGGTGGCTCGGCTCTTCGCCGCCGAGGGCGCCGATGTCACGGTGTGCGGAAGGCGCCGCGGACCAATCGAGGCGGTCGCCCGGGCGATTGCGGCGGACAGGGGGCGCGGGCGGGCGATTGCCGCCGATGTGGCCAACGAAGCGGAGGTCGAAGCGCTCCTCGCAGAAACCCAGCGTCGCGGGGGCCGTCTCGACGTGCTCGTCAACAATGCCTATCAGCTGGCCCCAGGGCTGCTCGCGCAGCTCTCGACGGAGAATTGGCACCACTCCTTTCGCGTCACGCTCGATGCCGCGTTCTTCGGCACGCGCGCCGCGCTGCGTTTGATGCAAGCGCAGCGGGCCGGTGCCATCGTGAACGTCTCGTCGACCGCCGGGCTCGCGGGTCAGGCTGGGCTCGGGGGCTATGCGTCTGCGAAGGCTGCCCTCGAGAACCTGACCCGCACCGCGGCCGTGGAAGCGGCAGCCTACGGCGTGCGCGTGAACTCGCTCTGCCCGGGGGTGATCGCGACGGAAGGCACGCTTTCGGCGTTTTCTGATGGGCGCTTGCGGCTTGCGATGACCCGCCAGATCCCCGCAGGTCGTTTCGGGTTGCCCGAGGAGGTCGCGCGTGCCGCGCTCTTTCTCGCGAGCGATGACGCGAGCTATGTGACTGGCGCGACCCTCGTGGTCGATGGTGGCCAGCGCGCCAGTCTCGGCGCGCCCGTGCTCGACGAGGCGTGGACGGCCTCGTGAGAAGGAGAACTTGTCGATGGTGAAGATGGTGGCGGCGCTGCGCCGTAGGACGGGCATGACGCCGGAGGAGTTCCGCACGTACTGGCGCGAGAAGCACGGTCCGCTCATCCAGCGCCTTCCCGATTTCACGCGCCACATCCGAAGGTACGTCCAGATGCACCCCGTCGACCTGCCCATGCCCGCGGATGCCACGGGGATGCCGCCCTACGACGGCTTCGCTGAGATGTGGTTCGACAGCTTCGAGGAAATGCGAGCGGCCTTCGCCGAGACCTCTTACCTCGAGCATGTGCGTCCCGACGAGCAGCGCTTTCTAGATCTCGCGGGCTGCAGTGTGCTGGTGGTGGAGGATTTGGTCATGCACGAGCGCTGACGCGCACCTCACGAAGACGCCTCTCGAGCGCTCCGCGTGGTGGAGCTCTCCCGCGTCGTGAACGTGCGCGGCTCCGCGCGCGGTCATTTTCCTCCCGACCGCACCGGGGGGAGGCTGTGCCTAGGCTCTCCCGTACATGCCCGCCAGCACGAGGGCGGCGGTCACCACGCCCAAGAGCGCGCCCGTCACCGCGGTCCAGCCGGCTCGTCGGTGCCACACGCGCAGCCCGGAATTGCGCGGGAGGGTGGTCGGTGTCCCCCTCACGATCGGATCGCGGCGCATGGCGAAGGCGCGCGAACCCGCAATCGCGCCACCGAGCAGCATGGTGAAGACACAGAGCTCGTGGACTCGCAGCACGATCACAGACGCAGCACCCCAGCGCTCAAGTTCTTCGCGCCCGAGGAAGGCGACTTTGAGCAGGTAGGACACGAGGAAGCCGACGACGAGCCCGGATGCGAGGAGCATGCAGCGTCGGTGCAAAAGAACCTGGCCCCGGCGGACGCCCCGCACACCCACGGAGGCGAGTCCCAGGATCAAGAGCATGTTGGCGAACGCAGCTGTCCAGTAGATCAGCTTGCCATCCATTCCGACCGCCGCTGCGGGTCCCCGCGCCCGCGTTCCCTAACGCTTCTCGCGCGCCCGCTTCGCGGCCGGTCGCTCGAGGCAGCGCCCGAGCCACGCGTCGACACGCGGCCATTTCGAAAGGTCGAGCCTCACCATGCGCGCCCACGAAAGCACAGAAGCGACATTGAGATCCGCGACACCGAAGGCCTCACCCACAAGGACACTCCTGCCGGCGAGCGCACCCTCGAGCACCTCGAGCGGCTTCGCAAGCTGCGTCAGGGC
Organism: Myxococcota bacterium; assembly: GCA_036758525.1. Taxonomy (GTDB): domain Bacteria; phylum Myxococcota_A; class UBA9160; order UBA9160; family UBA9160; genus UBA9160. The sequence continues at coordinate 8,929 of DAIOWK010000083.1, read as the reverse complement.
CTCGGCGGCTTTCGCCGGATTGCGCTGGTCTTTCGGCAGCAAGGCGGTGTGCATGAGGTAGGCCAGCAGCGGGGCCTCGAGCTCGGTCATCGCCCACAGGCTCCATTGGTAGGCGCGGCCTTCGTCGGCGATGGATTGGGGCCAAAGCCCTTTTTCGTACCGGCGCGCGAGATAGAGGTTAATCGCCAGCGATTCCCAGAGCACGAGCTCCCCGTCCTGGAGCGTCGGGATATGGCCGTTCGGGTTCAGGGCGAGGTACTCAGGCTTGTGCGTATCTCCCGTCGCGAAGTGCGTCGGCACGTTCTCGTACGGTACGCCGAGTTCCTCGAGCATCCACAGCGAGCGCGCGGCGCGCGACATGGGCACCCCATAGAGCTTGATCATCGGGTGTTCCTCCAAGGCGAAGGTGTATGAACCCTCAAGGAGCCCGGAGCATAGCCAGTGCCGAGCGTCTGTGTCGGCAGTACCACTTTTGTTTTGGCTTCCCTCCGCCGATCATCTCAGCATAGAATCCGCTGCGGTTTTTCAAGGGGGGGAGGGCGCGTGCTACAGCGCGCGTTGCTTGGGACGCTCCAGGGAGTGAGTCAAGGCGTCGAGCTCGCGGTTCGCGGAAGTGCGGCACCGTTCGTGCTCGGCCTGCGCTGGCGCGGTTGGCAGCGTCTCGTGGGACGGGAGGGGGCACCGGCCCCTCGGCGGGGTATCGCGCTCGCCAGTAAGGTCGCGCTCGACGAGATCTTCTACGCAAGCGAGGTGGTCTCGGCCAGCATGGCCTCCTTGCGGGAGCTGCGCCGAGTGGCGAGCGAAGTCGAAGCGGCGCTCACCCTCTACGACGCTCGCGGCTGGCTGGACCACCCGGAGCGCTTCCACACCAAGCCTCCCGAGCTCAGCAACGTGGAGATCGAGACCAAGCGTTCGCGCTTCGGCGACCACGGGCACGCGCGCTTCGAGAGCGGCTACGCCCCACACCTCGGAGAGCCGGGCAGGGAGCGCTGGCAGGGCTATCGGGCGAATCTCACGGCCCATGTGCGGCTGCTCGAGCATCCTGGAGCGCCACGGCCCTGGCTGGTCTGCATTCCCGGCTATCGCATGGGTCAAGTCGCGGTCGACTTCACAGGCTTCCGCACGCGCTGGCTCCACCGAACGCTCGGTCTCAACGTCGCGGTTCCCGTGATGCCGCTCCATGGCCCGCGCCGCGCGGGGCGACGAGGGGGAGACGGCTGGTTCTCGGGTGAGCTCCTCGACACGCTCCATGCCCAGGCGCAGGCAATCTGGGACTTGCGGAGGCTCGTCGGCTGGCTTCGCTGCCACAAACACGCACCGAACGTTGGTGTGTATGGTGTCTCGCTCGGAGCGCACACCGCCGCACTGCTGGCAGCGCACGAGGCGGAGCTGGCTTGCGTTATCGCAGGGATTCCCGCATCCGATCTCATACGACTGCTCCGCACCCACGTGCCCGAGCTCGTGGTGCGCACCGCGGAGCGGCTCGGGCTGCGGCTCGATTCCGCGTCGCGGGCGCTGCGTGTCGTCTCCCCTCTCGCGGTGCGCCCTCTCGTGCCGCGGGAGCGCCGCTATCTCTATGCGGGTGTCGCGGACCGGCTCGCGGCGCCCGAGCATGCCCTTGACCTCTGGCGGCACTGGGATGAACCGCGCCTCGCTTGGTACCAGGGCAGCCACCTGTCCTTCCTGTGGGAGCGGTCGGTGACCGCGCTCTTGCGGGAAGCCCTCGTGGACTGCGGCTTGCTCGCGCGGATCTAGCGCACCCGCACGGGCATCGACTCGATGCCTGTAATGAAGTTCGAAGGTCGCAGCGTCGGCGGCGCGTCGCTCACAAGTTCGAGCGGAGGGAGGCGACGCAGGATCTCCTCGAACATGACGCGCAGTTCGAGCCGCGCCAGGCTGGAGCCGAGACAGAAGTGCGAGCCGTAGCCGCCGAAGGCGACGTGATCGTTGGGGTCGCGCTCCACGTCGAATCGAAACGGCTCCCGGAAGACACTCGCGTCGCGGTTTGCGGACGGGTAGAGCAGCAGGAGCTTGTCCCCGGCGCGCAGCTTCTGACCCTGCAGCTCGATGTCCTGCGTCACCGTACGACTCATGTTCTGAATCGGGGTCACCCAGCGCAACATCTCTTCCACGGCCAGCGTGAGGGTCTCCGGCCTGCGAAGCAGCTTCTCCCGCTCCAGGGGATGGCGCAGCAGCTGGTACATGCCGCCGCTAATCACGTGCCGCGTGGTCTCGTCGCCTCCCACCAAGATCAGAAGCGACTCCTGCAGGAGCGCGTCGTCGTCAAGCTTTTCGCCATCGATCTCCGCGTGGACGAGCACGCTCATGAGATCCGGCCCCGGCGGTTTGGCCCGACGGTCGGCCACGATGCGCCGGTGATACTGCGTGTACTCGCCGAAGGCGCGCATGGCGCCGGCCTGAGCCTCGGCCGTGGCCGAGGCGGAGGTTCCCCGAATCAGGTCGTCAGACCAACGCAGCAGATCGTCTCGGTCTTCGGGAGCCACCCCGAGCATGTCGCCGATCACGATCATCGGCAGCGGCGCCGCGACCTCATGCACAAAATCGAACTCGCCCTTGGCACGCGCCCGCTCGACGAGCTCCACACAAATCGCCCGTATCTTGCGCTCCTCGGCTTGGATGCGCCCTTTGGTAAAGCCTCGGTTCACGAGGTTGCGGCGTTGCTTGTGGTAGGGATCGTCGAGGTTGATCATGGAGGGGATCGGCGGGGAATCCGGCCGAGAGCCTCCGGCGCTACTAAACGTCCGGGCGTCCTTCGAGAGATCCATCACGTCGCGATAAAGCGCGATCCCCCAGACTCCGCTCGACTCGTCCCAGTAGACCGGCGCATGCTCCCGCATCCACGCGAAATGGGGATGCGGATCGCCGGCGTAGAAGTGGCCGTCGAGGAGACGGATCTCGGATCGGACGGGATGGGCCGGCATAGGTTTGTCCTCCGTCGCGTCGTGGACGGTCAGTTTGAAACACGTTCTATTCCAGCGCCAGAACACCGGGAAATGGCCCGAAGCAGGAGGGGGGACGCGCCCTTGCGAACTCCTACGCCCCGGGGGATGAGAGGGCGACGGGCCCGGATCGGGTCTGCGCTACACGTTCTGCCCGTCCCCCTTCAGGAGGAGAAGCGTGCCCCGCAAGGTCCAGCTGTCGGCGGCCTCGGCGCCGAGCAGTGGCGAGCCCCTCGTTACCGTGCGCCGCCTCCACCGCCGCGATCTCAATCGCGCGTGGGAGTTCTTGAAGCTTGTCTTCCGGGACGTGAACCGCGAGACGGTGGAGTACCAGCGCCCGCGCTCGAAGAAGCGCTTCCTCGAGGTCTACGAGGAAGAGGGAATCGAACAGCTCTTGTTCGAGGTGAAGCACGGCTCGCGCCAGGAGGTCGTCGGCTACGCCGAATGTGCGGTGGAGGCGATTGGCAGCGACAACTGGATCAATCCCCGCTACTTCGAGAAGCGCGCCATGCGGCCGCTGTTTGTCGAGGAGCTGGCCGTGCATCCCGAGTACCAGGGGCGGGGCATCGGGGCCTTCGTGCTCGATCAACTCGAACACCTCGCCCGTCTTCGGGGCTGCACCCATCTCGTGCTCGAGGTCGCCGAGAACAACCGCGGCGCCATCAGCTTCTACCGCAAGCGCAACTTCTACAAGCTCGATGCCGCGGTTTTCCTCGCCAAGCGCGTGCCCATGGAGGATGAGATCCTGCCGCCGCGGAAGCTGCCCCGCGAGCGCAGGCGAAGCGTGCCGGCGCCGGCGCCTGCCGAGCCGGCGCCCACCAAGGAGCGCGTGTGACGGCGGAGGTCCGCTCTCTCGTCTTCGTGTCGGGGGGGTCGAGCGGCCTTGGAGCGGCGCTGGCACGGGGCGTGCCCTGGAAGACGAGCCGTGTGTTGAGCTTCTCGCGCCGACCGGCGGCAGGACTCGAGCACCTTGCGGTCGACCTCGCGGAGCCCGCCGGCTGGGAGGCGGCGGCGGAGACCTTCGCACGGGAGATGGCGGGCTTCGCCGGTGAGCGCGTGGTCTTCTTCCACGCCGCCGGAACGCTGACACCGATTGGTTTCGCGGGGGAAATCAACCCCGCGGCATACCGCCGCAACGTGCTGCTCAACAGCGCAGCGCCTCAGATCCTGGGCGACGCGTTCTTGCGCGCTGCGCAAAAGACGCGGGCACGCTGCGACCTGGTCTTCATCAGCTCCGGGGCGGCCCACAGCATCTACGAGGGTTGGACCTCCTACGCCGCGGGCAAAGCCGCGGTCGACCAGTGGACCCGGACGGCGGGAGCCGAGCAGGCGCGCCGCGGCGGGCGCTGTCGGGTGCTCGCGGTGGCGCCTGGTGTGGTGGCGACCCCCATGCAAGCCGAGATTCGCCGCACGGCCGCCCGGGACTTTCCAGAGGTCTCGCGCTTCGTCGAGCTCGAGAAGGTCGGGGCCCTGCGGGAGCCTGAGGATGCCGCCAGGGACATTTGGGCGCTCCTGGCGCGGGATTTTCAGAACGGGACGGTGCTCGACCTGCGCAGGCCGGAAGGTGTCCCCGCCCCCGCTTAGCCGCGCTCAAGCCGTCCCCGAGGGGTCTCCCCCTAGCCGCCGCTCTTTAGCCGGGAACCCGGCTTGCCGATGCCAGGATGATGAGTTAGTAAATGATTACTAACTCTTCTCCGAGGCCGAGAATCCAAATGGGATCCGACGCTGCAACCCCTCTTCCCGCAGCTCCTCGCCCCGCCGCGGGCGAGCGGCGGGAGCAGATCCTTCGGGCCGCCATGGACTGCTTTGCGGCCCGGGGCTTTCGGGGCACGACGACACGCGACATTGCGGCGCGGGTGGGTCTCACAGAGGCGGCGCTCTACCGCCACTTCCCCAGCAAGGAGGCTCTTTACGCTGCCATCGTCGAAAAGAAGATGGCAGCGCCAGAGTGGATCGAGGTTGTGGCCGAGGCCGCGGCTTTGGGCGACGACCGCGCCGTCTTCGGGGGCCTTGCCCATGCGCTCCTCAGGGGCGCCGAAGACGATCCGTCCTTTCTCCGCATCCTCCTCTACACCGCGCTTGAGGGCCACGCGCAGGCCGCCCCGTTCTTTGCCACCCGCGTACGTCGCCTGCGTGAGTTCCTTGCGGACTACATCGGACGCCGCACGCGGGAAGGAGCGTTTCGCGCGATCGACCCAGTGCTCGGAGCGCGGGCCTTCCTTGGCATGGTGATGGACTTCGTGATCGTGCGAGAGGTGTTTCAGCAGCGCGACGCCTATCCCCACGCGCGCGAGCAGGCGGCGGATGTCTTCGTCGCCCTTTTCCTCGACGGGATCCGCGCAGGTGTGAGCCGTGGCTGACGATCTTCCCAACGCGAAGCAGCCCCGCGGCCGCCGTCACTTCGTTCTGCTGGTGGCCGGGCTCGGGGTGATCTGCGTCCTCGCGCTCGGTGCGCGCTTCGTGGGGAGCGTCTTTGGCGGCGAGTCGACCGACGATGCGTTCCTCGAGGGTCACGTGGCCTTGATCGGCGCCGAGGTCTCCGGTCGGGTGATCGAGGTCGCCGTGGAGGACAACGACCGCGTGCAGGCCGGTCAAGTGCTGGTACGCCTCGACCCCGCCGAGTACGAGGCGCGAGTCGCCAAGGCGCGCGCCGACCTTGACGCTGCCACGAATCGGGAGAATGCCGCGCATTCCGCCGCCGCGTCCGCGGACGCGGACGGCCGCAGCGCCGAGACCGAGCTGTGGCGGGCGAAGCAAGACGTGGAGCGCGTCCAGTCGCTCTTCGAGCGCGGCGTAGCCAGCCGTCAGCAGCTCGACGAAGCCATCGCGAAGCGAGACTCCGCGTTGGCGCACGTCTCCGCCGCTACGAACCGCGCCGACTCCGAGCGCGCGATGCTTGGCAACTCTGCGCAGGTGAAGCAGGCCGAGGCCGCCCTGCGCAGCGCCGAGCTCGATCTCTCGCATACCCGCGTGGTGGCGCCCTTCGACGGCGTGATTGGGCGCAAGAACGTCGAGCTCGGTGCGCTGGTGAGCTCCGGCCAGCCGCTCGTCGCCGTGACGGCCGCAGTCCCGCCGTGGGTGATCGCCAACTTTAAGGAGACCCAGATCGCAAGAATCCACCCCGGCGAAAAGGCCGAGGTGCATGTGGACGCCTTCCCCGACCTTTTGTTTAAGGGGCACGTAGAATCGATCGCGGCAGCCACAGGTGCCACCTACGCATTGATCCCTCCCGACAACGCCACCGGGAATTTCACCAAGGTCGTGCAGCGAGTCCCGGTGAAGATCGTCCTCGATGAGCCCCCGAGCGATCCGCTGCGGGTCGGGCTCTCCGCGCAGGTGCGCGTTGGCGGCCACTAGCCAGACCGCGTCCGGAGCTCCGCTCTCCCTCGGACGAGCCCTCCCCGCCGACGACGGGAAGCTCGATTTCCGCCGTCTCATGGTGGTGATCGCCGTCTTGACCGGCACGCTGCTCGAGATCATCGATTCGAGCATCGTGAACGTCGCGCTCCCCGACATGATGGGCAATCTCGGCGCGAGTCTCGACGAGATCTCTTGGGTGGTGACGGGTTACATCCTCTCGAATGTCGTCATCATTCCCATGACGGCCTTTTTCGCGGGGCGCTTCGGCCGCAAGCGTTACTTCACGAGCTCGATTCTCCTGTTCACGGTCGCATCCTTCTTGTGTGGCTTCGCCCGCACCCTTCCCGAGCTCGTGACCTTCCGGGTGATCCAGGGCCTGGGAGGTGGTGCGCTCTTGTCGACCTCCCAGGCCATCCTGGTCGAGACCTTTCCGCCCCAGCGCCAAGGCAGCGCCCAGGCCATCTTCGGCGTGGGGGTGATGTTCGGTCCGAGCCTTGGCCCGACGCTCGGCGGCTGGATCACAAGCAATTGGACTTGGCCCTGGATCTTCTACGTGAACGTCCCCCTCGGCTTGGCAGCGGCCTTCCTGTCTTCCCGCTACCTACAGGATCCCGACCATTTGCGGGGCCGTCGCGGGATCAGCGTCGACTACGTAGGGATCGCCCTTCTTGTGGTGGGCGTGGGCGCGCTCCAGTTCGTGCTGGAGCGGGGCGAGCGCTACGACTGGTTTCAAGACAACCTGATCTACGCTCTGACCGTCACGGCCTTTGTCGCGCTGGTGGGCTTCATCGGGTACGAGCTGCGCTGCAAGCAACCCGTCGTCGAGCTGCGGGTGCTGCGTCACCGGGCGCTTGCCGCGGGCTGCGTCTTCGGGGTCGTGATGGGGGTCGGGCTTTACGGGAGCGTGTTCCTCTTCCCAGTCTTCACGCAGTCGCTCCTCGGCTGGACGTCGTGGCAGTCGGGCCTTGCCATGCTGCCCTCGAGCATCGCCACCGCGCTCATGATGACCGTCGCAGGCCGGCTCGTCTGGCGGATTGGCCCGCGGCCGATTCTCTGGTTCGGAATCGGAGTCTTCCTCTTGGGCCTCCTCGGAATGAGCCACTGGACCCTCGAAAGCGGCTGGGACGATCTCTTCTGGCCGCAGGTTTGCCGGGGAATCGGGCTCGGCGCGATGTTCGTTCCCGTCTCCTCGGTCACTCTGGGCTCGCTCCCCCCGCGCGAAGTACAGCAGGGGGCCGGCCTCTACAACCTCTTCCGTCAGCTCGGCGGAAGCTTCGGAATCGCGACGCTGACGACGGTCCTCCACCGCAGCCACGCGCTGCACTACTCCTATCTGTCCGAACGTGTGGCCCTGCTCGACCCCGAGACGACCCAGCGGCTCTCGCAGCTCGCCCATGGCTTCAAACAGAAAGGGCTCGACGCCGTAAGCGCCCACGACGCGGCGCTCGGCGCGCTCTCGAGCGCTCTGCACGGTCAGGCTGCGATCCTCTCGTTCGAGGACTGCTATCGACTGGTCGCCGTGCTCTTCCTCCTGCTCGCCCCGATGGTCCTCTTGCTCCGGCGCCCGACGGCGCAGGTGTTGCCCAGCCACTAGCCATGCGATGATCCGGCATGGCCGATGCCGTGAAACCTGAAGCGGAGTTTCCGCCCGGCTTCTTTCGTCGGATCGACGAGTCGAGCGACCGCGATTTCTACGGCGAGCCGCGGCTCGTCACCCATCTCGACGACGCGACCCTCGAGGCGCTCACGGCGGCTTACCGCGAGCTCATCCCGGCGGGTGCGCGGGTGCTCGACCTGATGTCGTCTTGGGTCTCCCATCTCCCCTCCGAAGTGGAGTACGCGCACGTGTGTGGGCTCGGGATGAACGAAGAGGAGCTCGAGCGCAATCCGCGGCTTCAAGCCTACGTCGTGTGCGATCTCAACAGCGACCCGACGCTGCCCTATCCCGACGGCAGCTTCGACGCCGTCCTGAACTCCGTGTCTGTGCAGTATCTGACACGGCCGGTCGAGGTGTTCACCGAGGTACGGCGAGTGCTGCGGCCCGACGGCATCCACGTGATCGCGTACTCGCACCGCCTGTTCCCGACCAAGGCGATCGCGGGCTGGCAGGCACTCCACATGGACGAGCGCGCACGACTCTTGGCCGCCTACTTCGCGCTCTCTCGCGGATGGACCCGCCCCGCCCACCTCGATCGCTCTCCCCCGGGTGCGGACCCGCTTCACTTGGTGTTCGCCGCGCGGTCGGAAGACCCCGCAGGGGAGAGGGCCCCCACCGCGCGTCGCGCGGGCTAAGCTTCGGCTGGGCTCACCGCCGAGGAGATTCCCCATGGCATCACCGCTTCAATCCTTGATCGCAAGTGGCACGAAACTCTGGCTGGATTCGATCGACCCCGAACTCGTCCGAAAGTTCCACGAACTCGGAGCGACGGGGGCGACATCGAACCCAATCATCGTGGGCGACCTCATCCAGTCCGGTCGCTTCGACGACCTTCTGGTCTCGATGCTGAAGCGCGGACTGGACGATACGCACATCGCCTGGGACATGACCGATCGACTCGTCGCCGACGCGCAGCAGGTGTTCCTCCCGGTGTGGGAGGAGACGAACGGCA
>DAIOWK010000082.1:0-12339 GCA_036758525.1 Myxococcota bacterium | reverse complement strand
CCATCGCTGCGAGCGCTTCGTCCAACGTCGGCACCTTTGCGCCGGCGAAGGTCCGGCCGAACCAAGTTCCTGCGTCCAGCTTTCGGACCTCCTCCGCCGTCGCTCCCGCGACCTCGCCCTTACCGCTCGTCGTGCGCTCGAACGTGTTGTCATCCAGCAAAACCGTGGCGCCGTCCTTGGTGGTGCGGACATCGATCTGGATGTAGTCGGCTCCGAGCCCCGCCGCGATTTCGACGGCTGGGATCGTATTCTCCGGGGCGTATCGATCGGCTCCGCCGCGGTAGGCGATCGCGACGGGCCAGCGGGGTTCGCGGCGGCGAAACGCCGCGGCGAGGACGGCCAGCGGATAGTCGGTCTGCACCCAATCAGCGCCGGCGGCAATCATCGCTTCCCATCCCTTCGGATTGTCCCACTCGCCAATCGCCTTCGCTTCCACCCTCACGCCGGCGCCGTGGAAGCTCTTCACCAGTTCGGGTGTGAGTTCGTCTGCGTCGATCTCGACCGCAGCGACACCATGCATCCGCGCGAAACGCTCCGGGTACTGAAACCACCCCGGGTGCCACTTCGTCATGACCGGGATTGAACCGTTCGAGAGGCTGCGCACGCGAGCGATCATCTCCTTCGTTCCGTAGAAAACGACCTGATTCTGCATCTGTGCGGCGCTGATCTCGTGAACGAGAAGGAGCGGGTCGACGTCCTTCTCCCGACAGTCGAGGTAGAGATTGATCCGGCCTTTTGCCAGTCGGAACGCCTCCTCGAGGGTGAGGAGCCTCTCGCCCTCAAAGCGCCTGGCAAAGCGAGCTCCCGCATCGAGCTTCAGCAGCTCATCGAGCGTGTGATCCTCCGGCGAACCTTTGCCATCGGTCATCTCTTCGAGCAGCTTGCCGTGGTAGAGGACAAACTTGTTGTCCTTCGTTTGACGAACGTCGACCTCGACCCACTCGTAGCCGTCCTCGATGCTCATCTCCACTGCGCGGGCGGTGTTTTCGGGAGCCGCGCTGGCGAGGCCCCGGTGCGCCATCACCTGGACGGGGCGCGGTGGAGTGATGGGTTCAAAGAAGGGGAAGAAGACAGGGGCCGAGGCGCCGCCCGCAGCGGAGGGAGCGCCCTTTCCCTCTTGGCCGGAGCACGCAAGTGCAAGACCGGCGAGTAAGACGGCGGGGAAGAGGTAGGGGACCCTCCGCATGGCGCAGTCTCCCGTCTGGGGGGTCACGAGAGACGACCGACTCCAGCTGGCGAGGAGGAGACGGATTCTCCTGTCGCCGCGCGGGCCCGAAGGGACGGGGCCGGCAGCTGCTTCAGGATAGCGCCTCGATCTGCTGCGCGGGCGAGGGGCTTCACGCTGTGACGAACGGAGCGCACAACGGGCGGGCCGGGGTCGGGGTGGGGCTCGTCGCGGAGCACGCTGGAGGAGGAAATGTCGAGCTCCGTGGCTTCCTCACGCCTCGAAGGAATAGCCGGAAAGGAAGGGGAGCTCGCTGAACTCACGCGCCGCGCGAGCGAGCAGATCTCGCGTCCAGGTGACGCCCTGGCGCGTTCGGTGCGGAGCTCGGAACACGATGTTTGCGCACGCCCTCAGGTAGCACGCGTCTGGCTCGAGTCCGAGGAATCGACAGAGCGCCTTCAGGCAGAAATGAGGATCGGCGACCAGGTCTTCATGCCGCAGATCGAAGAGCTCGTCTCTGGAGAGGTGACGCTTGAGCTCGACGATGCCGCGGCCCATGCCGAGATAGTGCTGGAACGCTATCTCGAGAGGACGACCCTTCGAGTTCTTTTGGTGCATCGTGGCAATGTTGTCGTAGGGGTTGCGGACGACGTGGATAAACTTCAGGGGCAGCGACGCGTGCGCGGAGCTCCTCCAAGAGCCAGGGACGGCGGCGGAGCTCCCGCACGGAGGTTCCACCGCGTTTGTCTCCGATCACGCGCAAGTCGGAGAAATGTCCTTGCCACTGACCCGGCACGAGGTACGAGTAGCCTGTCCACACGCGTCCCTGCTGGGTGAACTCCCGCGAGTTCTCGAGCAGGAGCCAGAAAAGCTGCTCGCGACTGAACCGATAGCGGACGTAGCGCAAGGCGTGGAGCTCGTGGGCGATGATCGCCTGGGGATGGGCGTCGAGCAGTGAGCCCACCAGGCTGTGACCGCTGCGCGGGTAGCCGACGAACATGCAGTAGGTTTGGATCCCCCCGAAGATCTCGCGATAGGTCCGGGACCGCAGATAGGAGCGCAGGTACCGATCGGCGAGGCCAGCCGGTCGGGAGATCGTGTCCACGAGCGGTGCCATTCCGCCTCTCCCCTACAATGCACAACGACATCGAGGGGATCTTGGTTGACGGTAACCCGGACCCCGCGTCGCTCGCATCGGCCCAAGCGGCCTTAGACACAAGCCCGCCGGATGGAATGTTCGCTCCGCCGCGTGGGTAAACCATCCGACGCGCTGACCGCCCTGTCGGTAAAAACCCATGCAACGAGACTCGCCGTAATGGAGGGCGCAGGACTGCCCATCTTCCAGAGGCCGCCTTCCGCAGGCGGATCGACTAGCGGGCGAAAAGTCGCTCGCAGCCGGTTCCCGCGAGCATCGTGTCGACTGCCCGGCGGTGTTCCGGAGCCAGCCCACTGTGGGCTTCGCGGAGCCAGCCGAGACACTTCGCCTGGTATGGAAAGGGTGGCTGGACCCAGGGACGGCCGTCGATCGAGCACTCCACCTGCCGGGCCCCGCGGACGATCGCGGCGGCATTGGCAAGCAAAAAGGGTGCATAGAAGCGGCCCACCTCGCCCACGAGCGTCCGCAAGGTATCCGGGATGGCCTCTCGGCCCATCCAGTCTTCGTCGCGCGGCTCGAGACCCGAGAGATCCTCGGCCGACTCCACCCATGCGACAAGGCGCGGCGCGGTTTCCAATGCGATCGCTGCGGGCGTCGGGTCGAAGCCGACCAGTTGGGTGAGTTGGCCGTAGAGGCCGAAATCAGCAGCGCTTGGCCGACCGCCCAGGACGAAGCGAGAGCGTTCGAGATGGGCATCGAGGAGAAGCAGGAGCCGCCGGTAGCTCTCTTCGATTACCGGGCCCGTCGTCTCATTCGATCCCACCACCGCGAGGCGCGCGATCTGCCGTTCGGCGAACACGCGGCCCAGGGCGACTGCTTGCGACTCTGGCTGATCCGTTCGCGACCAACGCGGTAGGATGCTCGCCGCCTTCGCGACGTCGGCGGTGTAGGCCCAACGGTAGTGGAACATCGCTTTCGTGAGCCACTCGTCTGCGTAGTCCTCGAGAAGAGCATCGAGGAAGGCGAGGGCGGGGTCGGGCGGGATCACGGAGCGTCCGGGCTCCAAGGTCTCGAGGCGACGAATCAGGGGCGTCGAATCGATGAGAGCCTCGAGCGTTCCGTCGGCCGCAGGCAAGATGAGCTGGGGCAAGAGCTCCACCCGAGGCTTCGGAAGACCGCTTGCCTCCCTCGAACCGCGTTGGACCCAGACGTAGGGAATTCGTCGGTAGCGCAGCACCGCACGCAGTTTTCGACTGTAGGGAGAGCCCGGCGCACCGACGACGCAAAGGGATCGTCCCCTCATGAAGACACCTCGCCATTTTGGTGATCCTGGACGCGCCGCCGGTACGCGCGTCGCGTTCGCAGCCAAGCCTCGTGCGGGCCCTCGACAGGAGAGCGTGCGTGACGGAAATTTCCCGACCGTTTGTGCGACGCGATCTGTTCGGAGAGATCGGCGCTTCGCGCGGCAGGAGCGCGCGGGTTGGCCTCGCGGCTGCGCTCGCTGCGCCTTTGCCGGCCATCCGGAGTCGACTCGATCCGCGGGATCGCCATCGCAAAAATAATGGCATACTTCATGTCGAAATATTCCTCGGTCGAGCGCTCCGGAGCTGGGGTCCAAGAGCCGCCCAAGTTTGGCCCGGGGGTCGAAGGCGAAAACGCGGCGCCTGTCGCCCATCCCGAGCGCGGCGTGCGATGAGGGCCCCTCGTCGGGGAACCTCGGGTGTTGACAGCGCGCCCCCCTCCCCTTCACCGTGAGGGTGCGTGCTCGGCGCCGGATTCTTCGATCGCGATCCCCGAACCATCGCGAAGGACCTGGTCGGAAAGGTCCTTCGGCGCCGGATCCAATCGCGCTGGCTGTCGGTGCAGATCGTCGAAGTCGAGGCCTACTCCATTCGCGAGAAGGGAAGTCACGCATCCCTCGGGCGCACACCAAGCCGCGAAGCGCTCTTCATGCCCGCGGGCACGATCTACATGTATTACGCGCGCGGCTCGGCCTCGCTCAATGTGAGTTGCCGTGGGGCCGGCAATGCGGTGCTGCTCAAGGCCGGTCGCCCATTCACAGACGGCGTTTCTCCGCCCGAAAGCTTCGCGCTGATGCACGGACTGAATCCGGGCTCGCAGGGAGAGCGCCCGCTGGAGAGGCTCTGCTCGGGTCAGACCCTGCTCTGCCGTGCGCTCGCGCTTCGCGTGGCGGATTGGAACCGGCGCATGTTCGATTCCCAAAGCTTTTTCGTCGAGGATGTGGAGTATCGGCCAAGCCGCCTGATCCAGGCGAAGCGGCTCGGGATTCCGAAGGGCCGAGACGAGCACCTGCTCTATCGCTTCATCGACTTCGACTTCGTCCGGTCGGCAACCTCCAATCCAATGACGAAGCGCGGGTCCAAAGAGGGGGTCGACTTTAAGATTCTTCCGCTTCGTCCTCCGAGGGCGCGGGCCAGGGTCCCTCGATTCGGGGCAACGAGATCGTGAGGGAAGCGGGAGCTCAGCCCCTACCCGTGCGAGCGCAGGCGCGGATCGAAGTCGAAGGGTTCCGGGGAAGTGCGCGCGAACCGCGGGAAGGCCGGGTGCTCAGGGTTCAGAAGAAAGTTGCTCTCGAGGGGGATCACTGCGCTCGGAACGCGCAGCACGGCGGAGCGTCGTGCGCGGGCCCAGTGGGTTCCGATCTCCTGGACAGCAGGCGGCGCGGGGGACCGACGCCAATCGGCCGGAAGTCGCCTGACCGAGAACTCCTCGACCGCAGATTCAGGAAACTCGAGGCGACACACGACGTAGTGCCGGAGCAGCGCTCCCCACTCGAGGTGGACGAGGAGTTCGAGGGCCGCGAGGGAGAGACTCTCCGATGCGTACACCACTGCCACGCCAGGCCGATTCCAGCGTCCCCCAAACAGACGAGCCCCTTCCCCGTCAAAGCTTTGCGCTGCGTGTTTGTGCTTTACAAGGCGGAAGGCTCGCGGCATTAGGCCACAACACCGTGCTCGAGCCGCCCGAGCAGCCGTTCCACCTCGCGTGCACCTGTCTCGGTGCGGGCGAATTCAAGCGGAATTGCGCCGCCGAGCCCGCGCTGCGGCCGCGTGAGCCACGCACGGGCGGCGTTCTCGTCGCCTTCAAAGAGCGCCAGCATCTGATGGAAGAGACGCGCGCCACGCACCAAGCGGTCGGATTCTGCGGAGTCGAGGCGCCCCGCCGCGCGGCGTCGGGTGAGGGTACGCATCGGGAGATGAACCAGCCCACAGATCGCGTCCCACGTGAGCTCCGTGCGCGTTTTGAATTGCTCGAGCGCAGAGAAGGGAAGACCACGCTCCACTTCTGCGACGAGGTCGCTTGCGCTCATTGCTCCCAGGCCGAGCAGTCCGAGAGCGCCGTGCTCCGACGGGGTGGCGCGCGGGCGTGCTTTTCCTCGCGTCTCGGGGGCCGCGGCCGCTCGGGGTCGGGGCATGTCGCACTCCAGTTGCGCCGGGGCGAGGGAGAAGCCCTAGCCACTTGGCTATAGTTATAGCAGCCATTTGTCCCAATGGCACGAGGGCGGGGAATCGCAGGGGGAGCTCGGGGCGGGGCGGACGCTCTGAGGCCGCCCCCGCGCGAATCCCCGCGCGCGCCTTTGCCTGCGCTTCGCCAACTGGATACCACCTGGGCGACGCTCACCTTGAACTTGGGGCTGGGCGTGAAGGGAGCTGGGATGCGACACTGCCGAGCGACGGAGGAGGAACCGCTTTTGTATTTTGGCGCCCTCGCCCGGGGCTAATGGGGCTGGGAGTTCACTTTCGCTGCCGCAGGATCGCTCGAGCGCGTCTCCGGTGTCCCTTCGACGCGCGGAGCCTCCGGCGGCTGGGAGCTCCCGGCCGTCAGGCTCTGTTTGAAGTCGCGGATCGCGGTGCCGAGGCTTCGCCCAAGTTCAGGCAGGCGCCGCGGGCCAAATATAATCAGGGCAATCAGCAGGATCAGGAGGAGATGGGTCGGCTGGAAAAGACCCTCGAACACGGCGTGATCCTCCTTAGGGGCAACCGCGCCTAGCGGAGTGCGAGCGCCCGCGAAGCGGGCAAGCGGCCAATCTTTGAGAAGCGCTGGGCAAGAGCCTAAGAGTGGCGAAGCGCATCGCCCCGAGGCGCTCGAGCCCGGGATCAAACCCCAATTTAGCAGGCAACCCGCGGATATGCACTTCGGGCGCACAAGCCTGGCATTCGTGCGTTCGCCGCGGGTCCGCGGCCAGGCCGAGGCTCGCCGCCCCGCGCGGCTCCCCAAACGAGGGCTCCCGTCCCTCGGACAGCTCATCGCCAATGATGCGTTGACCCCTCTGCTCGGCGGGTGATAGCGTGCCCTCCGCTCAATTTTTTTTGGACGAATCTTCGACGAGGATTCCCCGAGTGACGCTCCCCAGCGAAGCCTTTCGCGCCAAGATCCTCGAAGAGGCGATCGGAATCGTCTACCGACACGGCCCCCGACGGATCACGATGCGCGCTCTTGCCGAGAAGCTCGGGTATTCCCCAGGCACGATCTATCTCTATTTCCGCAGCAAGCAGGAGCTCTTGAAGGAGATCGCGCTCTACGGGTTCGATGCGCTCGGTGACGCCGTCGCTCCTGCCCATGCGCTCGAAGATCCCTTTGAGGCCATCGCTGAGACGGCAAGGCGATACATCGACTTCGGACTGGAGCACCACGAACTCTACCGGCTCATGTTCCACGACATCTCCCTCGTGGGGCAGCTTGCGCCCGCCGACCATGCCCGCGTAGCGCGGACCTGGGCGCTCGGGCGGACCCTGTACGAGCGGGGCATCGCAAGCGGCGCCTTCCGGCAAGGCAATCCCGAGATCGAGGCGAATATCGGCTGGGCGTGGGTACATGGGTTCGTGGAGCTCGCCGCGTCTGGGCGCCTGCCCGCCCGGGGCGGCATGCCGAAACAGCTCCGGGCGGTTCGCGATGCGATGATCGAAGCGCGGCTGCGCGCCCTTCGGCCCTAGACTTTCTCGTGGAAAACGCCGGTTTACCCCGGCCTTCTGCGGCCCACCTTCCGGTTCGCTCTGCAGTCGACAAAAAGTGATTTTTCTCTTTTTAGATCAGATACTTATGGGTTTCCGTCGACGGAGCTCTGCGGACCCGTCCTTGCCCTGACTCTGCTATGCTCGCCCGCGCCCCTGCGCCCGCCGGATCTCCCGGCCGCGTCTTGGCGAAGGACCGATGAAGGACAAGGATCGCTACTGGGATTGCCTGGACCAGGCGATCGAGGCCACGAACGGTGGACGCACCGACGAGGCCCTCGCTTGGCTTGACGAGGCCCTTAAAGCCGACCCGAACGGAGCCGAAGCGCACAACACGCGGGGCGAGATCCTCTGGGATGAAGACAAGATCGAGGAGGCGCTCTACGAGTTCGACCTCTCGATTCGGGCCGACAGCAAGTTCATCCACGCCTATCTGAATCGCGCCGAGCTCTTGATCGAGGAGCTCGGCGAGTATGAGCAGGCCATCGAGCAGTGCGACGCACTCCTGAAGGGTGCCCCGGAGCTGGCTCGTCCCGACCGTGGCATCGAGGCTGAGATCCACTATCTCAAGTCCAAGGCGCTCTTCTACGTCGACGACCTCGAGGGAGCGCTCTTTCTCGTGCGCCGTGCGCTCAAGACCGGAGGAGAGCAGCCCATCTTCCGGGCCTTCGAGGGCCAGATCCTGTTCGAGCTCGGTCGGTTCGAGGAGGCTCGGCGGTTGCTCGAGCACGCCTGCTCGCTGGATCCCGACTCCGCACACGCCATCTACCACCTGGGACTTGTGCTCGAACGACTGGGCCAGCCTGAGGACGCGGGGCGCGCCTTCACCAAGGCCAACGCGCTTTCCCCGGAAAGCTACCCGCTGCCGGTCGAGATTGATGAGGAAGGGTTCCGGGAGGCCGCCCAGGCCGCACTTCGTGACCTTCCGCGCTCGGTTTGCGAGTACGTGGAGAATGTGCCGCTCTTGGTGGAGGATTTCCCTTCCGAGGAGCTGCTGGCTCGAGAGAATGTCTCGCCCCAGATTCTGGGCGTCTTTCTCGGGGTTCCGCGCACGGAAGCTTCGCTCACCGCGCCCGTGCAGGAGATGGATCGCGTGATCCTGTTCAAGAAGAATCTCGAGAAGGTGTGTCGCGATCGCAGCGAGCTGCTTGAGCAGATCCAAGTCACGGTGAAACACGAGATCGGCCACTACCTCGGTCTCGACGACGAATCCCTCGAGCGCCTCGGGCTCGCCTGACGTCATGGCGGGAGCGCCGGCCCGCCTGCTTGCCGCCCTCGAGGCTGTCGTGGGCGCCGACTCCTGTATTTCTTCGCCCGAGCACCTGCTCGTGTATGAATGCGACGGCCTGACGCACCACCGAGGCCGCCCGGCGGCCGTCGTACTTCCTAGGGACAAGACCGAGGTCTCGCGAGTCGTCCGGGCTTGTCGCGCAGCAGGCGCGCCCTTCGTGCCGCGAGGCGCGGGAACGGGGCTTTCCGGCGGAGCCCTCGCGCCCGAAGGCTCCGTGGTGATCGAGTGCTCGCGCCTCAATCGAATCCTTGAGATCGACCCGGAAGATCGCGTGGCTGTGGTGCAGCCCGGTGTGGTGAACGCCGATCTCTCGAAGGCCGTCGCGCGCTTCGGCCTACACTTCGCCCCGGACCCCTCGAGCCAGCTCGCCTGCACGATCGGAGGCAACGTCGCCGAGAACTCGGGCGGCCCGCACACCCTCAAGTACGGCACCACGACGCAGCATGTGCTGGCCCTCGAGCTCGTGCTTCCCGACGGCGAGATCGCCCGCCTTGGATCTCGGACGGGATGGGACTTCGGCTACGACCTCGTGGGCGCGGTGGTCGGGAGCGAGGGCACGCTCGGCATCGTGACGGAGGCGACGGTGCGGCTTACACCGCTGCCGGAGGCGGTGGAGACGCTCCTGGCCATCTTCCCCGACGTTGTTTCGGCATGCCGCGCTGTGGGCGAAGTGATCCGCTCCGGGCTCGTGCCCGCCGCGCTCGAGATCGTCGATCGCAAGACGATCGAGGCGATCGAGGCGAGTGTCTACGCCGCGGGTCTCCCGACGGATGCCGGCGCGGTGCTGATCGTCGAGCTGGACGGAGCGCCGGGGCTTTTGGCGGAGCAGATGCAGCGCGTCCGCGAGCTCGTCGCTGCGGAGCATGCCATGCGGGTGGAGGTGGCCAGGGACGCGGCGGAGCGCCAGCGCCTGTGGCGCGCGCGCAAGGGCGCCTTCGGCGCCCTTGGACGCTTGGCGCCCGACCTCTACGTCCACGACGCCGTGGTACCGCGGCCGAAGCTCCCCGAAGTGCTGGAGCGAATCCTCGCGATCGGCGAACGCTACGGGCTGCGGCTGTCCAACGTCTTCCACGCTGGCGACGGCAACCTGCATCCCAATATCTCCTTCGACCGCCGCGACCCCGACGAGCTGGGGCGTGTGCTTGCGGCGGGTGAGGAGATTCTCCGGGTCTGTGTCGAAGCGGGCGGGGTGATTAGCGGGGAGCACGGCATCGGCACGGAGAAGCGCGATTTCATGGGACTCCTGTTCGGCAAGGCGGACCTCGACGCGATGCGCCGCCTGCGCGATGCCTTTGATCCCGAGCATGTCTGCAATCCCGGGAAGATCTTCCCGACGACCCGTTTCTGTGTCGAGTCGAACCCCAAAGCGCGCGGCTATGACCGCGTTTCCTTCGACGCATGATCGCGTCCGCCGATCTGCGTGCACTGCGCGAGGCCCTAGGGGCTCATGGCTTGCATGAGCACGAGACAGGCGGGTACCCGGGTCTCGCCAGCACGAAGATCGGCGTCACGCTCACGCCCTCGGACGGCGCAGCCCTCGGAAGAGTGGTCGAGGTGCTCGGTGCACGCGGCCTCGCCGTCGTCATTCGTGGCGGCGGGAGCAAGCTCTGGCTCGGCAATCCGCCGCGCCGCGTCAGCGCGATCCTTTCCACCGCGGGCCTCGTGGGCGTGGATACGCTGGACGCGGACGAGGGGGTAGCCCACGTGGGCGCGGGGACCACGGTTTCAGAGCTGCGCTCCCTCGCCGAAAAGGCGGGCTGGGAGCCCGCTCTCGATCCTGCCAGTCCCCGAGCGACTGTGGGAGGTGTGCTCGCGACGGGCGAGATCGGGCCGCGCTGCTTGCGTTTTGGTCGACCCCGCGACAGTGTGCTCGGCCTCGAGGTGGTGCTGGGCTCCGGCGAGCGCACGCGCTGCGGGGGGCGGGTGGTGAAGAACGTCACCGGCTACGACCTCGCCAAGCTCTACACAGGCTCGCTCGGCACCCTCGGCGTAATCGAGGGCGCGTGGCTAAGACTCAAGCCACGCGCCGAGCGGGTGCTGGGACTCCTCGCGCCGGTCGCAGACAGCGCCGCTGCCCTCACAGCGTGTGCGCGGGTCGCGCGTCTCTCCTCCGCGAGCTGTGCGGCCGTGGTGGATCGTTCACTCCTCGGAGTAGTCGCTGAAGGCGCGCGCGCAACGGCAGGAGTCGCCCTCGTGATCGAACTCGCAGGTGAGGCCTCCCTCGTCGAGCGGGAGGCCGGCTGGCTCGCGGCCGAGCTCGGGGCCGAGCCGGGAAAGCAGGACGGCGCTCGGGTGCTGCGCGCCTGGCACGCCGAGCCGCCGGCGGCCTCCTTCCTGCGGGTGCGCCTCTCGTGCAGACGCTCCGCTTTCCCGCGTACCTTCGAAATCCTGCGCCGCGCCGGCGCGGGGGTCGTTGCGTATCCCGAATCATGCCTTTTGTGGGCGCGCTTTCCCCTCGATCCGGAGGCGGACGAAGCGGCAGCGGCGCGCCCGCTGCGCGCGGTCCGGGAGGCCCTTCGCGAAGGTTCGGGCAGCGCTCTCATGGAGGCTCTGCCCGAGTGGCTCGCGCAGGGTCGCGACGTTTTCGGAGATGCCCCCGCCGCACCTCTCCTGCTGCGGGCGCTCAAGGCGAAGTTCGATCCGTCGGGAGTGCTGAACCCCGGCCGCTTCGCCGCGGGGATCTAGTGGACCGGGAGCTTGCCCAAGGCACTGCCGACCGGCTTCGGGAGCTCTCCACCCGCACACTCGACTGCGTGCATTGCGGCCTATGCCTGCCTGTTTGCCCGACCTACCGCGAGACAGGGCGAGAGCAGTCCTCTCCACGCGGTCGTGTGTATCTCATGCGAGGTGTCGCCGAGGGTCGAATTCCGCTCGGCCCTGGCGTGGCAGAGGAGATGTACCTGTGTCTTGGCTGCCGTGCCTGTGAGACCGCGTGCCCCTCCGGGGTGCGCTACGGGAGCATGCTGGAGACGATGCGCGGAGAGGTCGAGCAAGCCGGACTGCGCCGCGGACTCGCGAAACGCGTCGAGACCTTTGCCTTGCGCGGGCTCGTACCGCATCCCCGACGTTTGCGGCGCGCGATCGATGCCTTGGCGATCGTGCAGAGGCTGCGCCTCGACCGGCTTTCGATGCGTCTTTTACCCGCCGCCCTGCGCGAGCGCGCTGCGCTTGCGCCGCGCGTTCCCCCGCTTCGCGATCGGCGTCCCTTGCCGGGATTCGTGCGCGCGCAGGGCACGCGGCGCGGACGCGTCGCGCTGTTCGTCGGATGCGTCATGCCGGAGCTCTTTGGTCGGGTGAATCACGCGACGGCGCGCGTGCTCGCACGCAACGGCTTCGACGTGATCGTGCCGGGAGAGCAGGCGTGCTGCGGAGCGCTCCATGCCCACGCGGGCGACCCGGACTTCGCTCGGCGTCTCGCGCGTCGGAATGCTGCGGCGTTCCGCACGGCAAAGATCGATGCGTTGGTCGTGAACTCCGCGGGCTGTGGCGCAGCCCTGCGGGAGGCGGGCGAATGGTTGGGCGAGGAGGGCGCGTCCCTGGCCGATTCCGTTCGCGATGTGTGCGAGCTGCTCGATGCCGCGGGTCTGCGAGCACCGCTGCCGGGAAACGCCGGCCCGCACGCCGTGCGTGTGTGTTACGACGACCCCTGTCATCTCGTCCACGGGCAGCGCGTGGAACAGGCCCCCCGCCGTCTTTTGCGCCAGATTCCAGGACTCGAGCTCGTCGCCCACGACGATCCCACGAGTTGCTGCGGCGCCGCGGGGATTTACGCGCTCACCCATTGCGCCATGGCGTCCGCCGTGCTCGAGCGCAA